>CAUVRF010000070.1:0-7645 GCA_963554245.1 uncultured Streptococcus sp. | reverse complement strand
TAGTGAGCCAGTAGTCGATTCTCCAGCCTGTATTGTTGATTTTAGAAGTCTTGCTGCGTTGCGCCCACCAAGTATAACGCTCTGGGACATCGCCGTGAATATGGCGGAAGGTGTCGGTAAATCCAGTTGCCAAAAGGTTGGTAAATCCAGCACGTTCCTCGTCGGTAAAACCAGGTGAACGGCGATTGCTGGCAGGATTTGCAAGGTCGATTTCCTTGTGGGCCACGTTGTAGTCACCAGTCGCAAGGACTGGTTTTTCTTTGTCTAGTTGAGCCAAATACTCAGCATATTTGACATCCCAGACTTGGCGTTCTTCCAAGCGTTTGAGACCATCGCCAGCGTTTGGAGTGTATACTTGGGTCACGAAAAATGTATCAAATTCCAAGGTGATGATGCGGCCTTCCAAGTCCATGGTAGAAGGAGCACCGATTTCTGGGAAGCTAATCGTTGGTGTGAGTTCTTTCTTATAGAGGAACATGGTTCCAGCGTAGCCTTTGCGAGCAGGTTCTTGAGAGGAACGCCAAGTGTTTTCATAACCTGGGAAGAGTTCTTCAAGTACTTCTAGGTGTTTCTTTGTAGGGCCCTTGGCAGAAAGCTTGGTTTCCTGGATAGCGATAATATCAGCATTTTCGGCTACCAAGGTTTGTAGGACTTCTTGGGACAATTTTGCACGAGCTGAGTCGCTCGTTAGGGCTGCATTGAGGGAGTCAATATTCCATGATATGAGTTTCATAAAGTTACCTTTTTCATTCAGATTACAGACTATATTATACCAAAAAAAGGCGCATTTCCCCAACGTATGGTTTGAAAAATCATCCTCTTTCGTTTATAATTAAGAATGATTTTATGAAAGGGAGTGAAAATACATGAAATTCTATTCTTATGACTATGTCCTCAGCCAAATCGGTCAGCAAAATAGCATCATGATTGCCTTTGGCATCGTCTTATTAGCTGTGACAGGATTTTTTGCTTTTAAGGCTTATCATGATAAAAAGGGAACCAAGTTTCGTGAGTTGGTCATGATTTCAGCTTTGACCTTGCTAGCTCTCCTTTTGGTCAGCATCACGACTTATCAAAACAATCAAGTATCTAATAATAAATTTCAAGCTTCACTTCATTTCATCGAGCTTGTTTCCAAAGAATTGGGAGTAGACAAGTCAGAGGTCTATGTTAATACTTCTGCGGACACGGATGGCGCGCTTATCAAGGTAGGAGATCTCTATTACCGCGCCTTGAACGGAAGTGAGCCAGACAAGTACCTGTTAGAGAAAGTGGAATTGTATAAAACAGATGCAATTGAGCTGGTGGAGGTGAACAAATGACACTCAATTATATGGAAATTTTAATCAAACTAGCCTTGGGTCTCTTTTCTCTGGTTTTTGTAATCAATGTGACCGGAAAGGGCAACCTAGCGCCTAACTCAGCAATAGATCAAATTCAGAACTATGTACTCGGGGGTATCATTGGTGGGGTGATTTACAATAGCGCCATCAGTATCCTTCAGTATGCAGTTATCCTGATTATGTGGACCATTCTGGTCTTGACTCTCAAATGGCTGAACAACAATGTTCATTTTGTGAAACGTTTGATTGATGGGAAGCCAACCCTGCTCATTAAAAATGGGAAGATTGATCCAGAAGCCTGCCGTTCGGTTGGTTTATCAGCAGCGGACGTAGCACTTAAGCTCCGTAGCCAGGGAATTTTCCAAATGAAACAAGTCAAACGCGCTATGCAGGAGCAGAACGGTCAACTCATCGTAGTCCAAATGGGAGATGAGAATCCCAAGTATCCTGTTGTCACAGACGGTGTGATCCAAGTTGAAATTTTGGAGACTATTGGTCGGAGCGAAGAATGGCTGCTTGATAACCTCAGTAAACAAGGGTATGACAATGTGGCCAATATTTTTATCGCTGAGTATGACAAGGGTGTCGTCTCAGTCGTAACTTATGAATAAGAAAAACCTGGGGTCTTGTACTCTTCAAAAATCAAATTCAAACTGCGTCAACTTCCATCTGCAACCTCAAAACAGTGTTTTGAGCAACCTGCGGCTAGTTTCCTAGTTTGCTCTTTGATTTTCATTGAGTCTTGGCCTCAGGTTTCCATTTGCAATCAGAAAGGGATTTTATGTCCATTATTCAAAAACTCTGGTGGTTTTTCAAGTTAGAAAAGCGCCGTTATCTAGTCGGGATTGTGGCCCTGGTCTTGGTTTCCGTCCTCAATCTCATTCCCCCCATGGTCATGGGACGGGTCATTGATGCCATTACATCGGGACAATTAACCCATCAGGACCTCCTTCTTAATCTATTTTATCTGCTGCTGGCAGCCTTTGGGATGTACTATCTGCGCTATGTTTGGCGCATGTATATCCTTGGAACTTCCTACCGTCTGGGGCAGATTATGCGCTCTCGCTTGTTTGAGCATTTTACTAAGATGTCGCCAGCCTTTTATCAGACCTATCGGACGGGGGACTTGATGGCACATGCCACCAATGATATCAACGCCTTAACCCGTTTAGCAGGTGGCGGTGTTATGTCTGCGGTGGATGCTTCTATCACGGCACTGGTGACTTTGCTGACCATGCTCTTTAGTATTTCATGGCAAATGACCTTGGTTGCCATTCTTCCCCTGCCTTTCATGGCTTATGCGACCAGTCGTCTAGGGAGAAAGACCCACAAGGCCTTTGGCGAATCCCAAGCTGCCTTTTCCGAACTTAATAACAAGGTACAGGAGTCTGTATCAGGTATTAAAGTGACCAAGTCTTTCGGTTATCAGGCAGATGAGTTGAAGTCCTTTCAGGAAGTCAATGAATTGACCTTCCAAAAGAACCTCCAAACCATGAAATACGATAGTCTCTTTGACCCCATGGTTCTCTTGTTTGTTGGTTCTTCCTATGTTTTAACCCTCTTGGTCGGCTCCTTGATGGTTCAGAAAGGGCAAATCACGGTTGGGAATCTGGTCACCTTTATCAGCTACTTGGATATGCTGGTTTGGCCTCTTATGGCTATTGGTTTCCTCTTTAATATCACTCAGCGAGGGAAGGTTTCCTATCAGCGGATTGAGGAACTTTTGTCTCAGGAATCACCTGTACAAGACCCTGAGTTTCCTCTAGACAGTATTGAAAATGGGCGCTTGCAGTATGCCATTGATAGCTTTGCCTTTGAAAATGAGGAAACACTGACAAATGTTCACTTTAGTTTGGAAAAAGGGCAAACTCTGGGATTGGTCGGGCAAACAGGCTCTGGAAAAACGTCCTTGATTAAGCTCCTCTTGCGTGAGTACGATGTGGATAAGGGAGCCATTTATCTAAACGGTCACGATATTCGCGATTATCGTCTGACAGATCTTCGTAGTCTTATGGGCTATGTTCCTCAGGACCAGTTCCTCTTTGCGACTTCGATTTTAGACAATATCTGCTTTGGTAATCCTGACCTGCCTTTATCAGAAGTCGAGGAAGCGACTAAGCTAGCTCAAGTTTATCAAGACATTGTAGACATGCCTCAGGGATTTGAGACCATTATCGGTGAAAAGGGAGTCAGTCTTTCTGGTGGTCAAAAGCAGCGTCTGGCCATGAGTCGGGCGATGATTTTAGATCCAGATATCTTGATTTTGGATGATTCTTTGTCGGCCGTGGATGCCAAGACAGAATATGCGATTATTGACAACCTTAAGGAGACGCGAAAGGACAAGACAACCATTATTACGGCTCATCGCCTGAGTGCAGTTGTCCATGCAGATCTAATTTTAGTCCTGCAAAATGGTCAAATTATCGAACGAGGCAGGCACGAAGACTTGCTAGCTTTGGATGGCTGGTATGCCCAAACCTACCAGTCTCAGCAGCTGGAAATGAAAGGAGAAGAAGATGCAGAATAAGAAAGAACAATGGGCTGTATTGACGCGCTTGATGTCCTATCTCAAGCCCTATGGCCTCCTGACCTTTTTGGCACTCAGTTTTCTCCTTGCGACTACGGTCATTAAAAGTGTCATTCCCCTTGTGGCATCCCACTTTATCGACCAGTACCTCAGCAATCTCAATCAGTTTGCTATCACAGTTTTATTAGCCTACTATGGCCTCTATATCCTACAAACTCTGGTCCAGTATGTCGGCAATCTTCTCTTTGCACGAGTGTCTTACAGTATTGTCAGAGATATTCGTCGCGATGCCTTTGCCAATATGGAGAAACTGGGCATTTCTTATTTTGACAAGACGCCAGCAGGCTCCATCGTTTCTCGTTTGACCAATGATACCGAGACCATCAGTGATATGTTTTCAGGGATTTTATCCAGCTTTATTTCAGCAGTTTTCATCTTTCTGACCACTCTTTATACCATGTTGGTGCTGGATTTTCGTTTGACAGCTTTAGTTTTGCTCTTTCTACCCTTGATTTTTCTGTTGGTCAATCTCTATCGGAAAAAATCAGTGAAAATCATCGAAAAAACCAGAAGTCTCTTGTCAGATATCAATAGTAAGCTGGCAGAAAATATCGAGGGGATCAGGATTATCCAGGCCTTTAATCAAGAGAAGCGCCTGCAAGCAGAATTTGATGAGATTAACCAAGAACATTTGGTCTATGCCAACCGTTCTGTAGCCTTGGATGCCCTCTTTTTGCGTCCTGCCATGAGTTTGCTGAAACTCCTAGGCTACACAGTTTTGATGGCCTACTTTGGTTACCGTGGTCTTTCTATAGGGATAACGGCCGGAACTATGTATGCCTTTATCCAGTACATCAACCGTCTTTTTGATCCCCTGATTGAGGTGACGCAAAACTTTTCAACCCTTCAAACTTCCATGGTGTCTGCAGGTCGTGTCTTTGCCTTGATTGATGAGAGAACCTATGAACCCCTTCAAAAGGATAGTCAAGCAAAGATTACAGAAGGTAATATTCGTTTTGAACATGTGTGTTTCTCATATGATGGTAAACACCAGATTCTGGATGATATTTCCTTTTCAGTTAAGAAGGGTGAAACCATTGCCTTTGTAGGGCATACAGGTTCAGGGAAATCCTCTATCATCAATGTCCTCATGCGTTTTTATGAATTTCAGTCAGGGCGAGTTCTTTTAGATGGTGTAGATATTAGGGAATACAGTCAGGAAGAACTGAGAAAAAACATCGGTTTGGTCTTGCAGGATCCCTTCCTCTATCACGGGACTATCAAGTCCAATATCGCCATGTACCAAGATCTTAGTGATGAAGAGGTACAGGCTGCGGCTGCTTTTGTCGATGCAGATTCCTTTATTCAGGACCTTCCGCAGGGTTATGACGCCCCTGTTTCTGAGCGTGGTTCGAGCTTCTCTACTGGCCAGCGTCAGCTTCTTGCCTTTGCTAGAACAGTCGCCAGTCAGCCTAAAATCTTGATTTTGGATGAAGCGACAGCCAATATTGACTCGGAGACAGAAAGTTTGGTTCAGGATTCTCTGGCTAAAATGAGAAAAGGACGGACGACCATTGCCATCGCCCACCGCCTTTCGACCATTCAGGACGCCAACTGCATTTATGTTTTGGACAAGGGATGCATCATTGAGAGTGGAACCCATGAGGAACTCTTGGCCTTGGGAGGAACCTATCACAAGATGTATAGTTTGCAGGCAGGGGCTCTTACCTAAAGAAGAATTCCTCTAAATTACAGATTTCTTGCACCGCCTTTTCCATTTTGTGGTATAATGAAAAATGTTGACAAATAGTATAATAAAAACAAAGGAGAAACAGCATGCTGAAATGGGAAGACTTGCCCGTGGAAATGCAATCAAGCGAGGTTGAGTCTTACTACCAGCTTGTCTCTAAAAGGAAGGGTTCGCTGATTTTCAAGCGTTGCCTGGATTGGGTTCTGGCCCTGTTTTTGCTACTTTTGACTTCTCCCGTCTTTCTTATCTTGAGCATTTGGATCAAGTTGGATAGCAAGGGACCAGTCATTTATAAGCAAGAGCGCGTGACCCAGTATAACCGTCCGTTCAAGATTTGGAAGTTCCGTACCATGGTAACGGATGCGGATAAAAAAGGAAGTCTGGTGACTTCTGCTAACGATAGTCGCATTACCAAGGTGGGAAATTTTATTCGCCGTGTGCGCTTGGACGAACTGCCTCAGTTGGTCAATGTTCTTAAAGGCGAAATGTCCTTTGTTGGGACAAGGCCTGAAGTGCCACGTTACACAGAGCAGTATAGTCCTGAAATGATGGCGACCTTGCTCTTGCCGGCAGGAATCACCTCTCCAGCCAGCATCAACTACAAGGATGAGGATACGATCATCAGTCAAATGACGGAGAAAGGTCTAACGGTTGATCAGGCCTATGTCGAACACGTCCTACCTGAAAAGATGCGCTATAACCTCGCCTATCTCCGAGAGTTTAGTTTCCTTGGAGACATCAAAATCATGTTTCAAACCGTGTTTGAGGTACTAAAATAAAGTAGTCATGAGAAAATGAGTACAGATAAAAGGAGCAAATCAATGCCAAATTACAATATTCCATTTTCACCACCCGATATTACAGAAGCTGAAATTGCTGAAGTAGCAGATACCCTACGTTCTGGTTGGATCACAACAGGTCCTAAGACAAAAGAACTGGAGCGTCGCTTGTCCCAATACACACAGACGCCTAAGACTGTCTGCCTCAACTCTGCGACAGCCGCTCTTGAGTTGATTTTACGTGTGTTGGAAGTGGGACCTGGTGATGAAGTCATCGTTCCAGCTATGACTTACACAGCTTCATGTAGTGTCATCACACACGTAGGAGCAACACCCGTCATGGTGGATATCCAAGCAGATACGTTTGAGATGGACTATGACCTTCTTGAGCAAGCTATCACTGAGAAAACTAAGGTGATCATCCCAGTAGACCTTGCAGGGATTGTTTGCAACTATGACCGTTTGTTCCAAATTGTGGAGAAGAAACGCGATCTCTTTACTGCTTCAAGTAAGTGGCAAAAGGTCTTTAACCGTATTGTGCTTGTCTCTGATAGTGCCCATGCTTTGGGATCAACTTATAAAGGACACCCTGCTGGCTCTATCGCTGACTTTACTTCCTTCTCATTCCATGCCGTTAAAAACTTTACAACGGCTGAGGGAGGAAGTGCGACTTGGAAGGCCAATCCAGCGATTGACGATGAAGAAATGTACAAGGAATTCCAAATCCTTTCCCTTCATGGTCAGACTAAGGATGCTCTTGCTAAGATGCAATTGGGTTCATGGGAGTACGATATCGTAACACCAGCCTATAAGTGCAACATGACGGATATCATGGCTTCGATAGGTTTGGTACAATTGGATCGTTACCCTGGTTTGCTACAACGTCGTAAGGACATCGTGGATCGCTATAATCGTGGCTTTGCGGGTACTCGTATTCACCCACTGGCACACAAGACTGATACTGTCGAATCTTGTCGTCACCTCTACATTACCCATGTAGAAGGTGCTAGTCTAGAAGATCGTAATCGTATTATCCAAGAATTGGCCAAAGCAGGAATTGCAAGTAATGTACACTATAAACCGCTTCCTCTCTTGACAGCCTATAAGAATCTTGGTTTTGATATGGAAGATTATCCAAGAGCCTATGCCTTCTTTGAAAATGAAATTACGCTTCCTCTTCATACAAAATTGAGCGATGAAGAAGTTGATTACATCGTTAAGACTTTGGTGAGAATTTCCGAAGAAA
>CAUVRF010000069.1:0-7719 GCA_963554245.1 uncultured Streptococcus sp. | reverse complement strand
AACGGAAACCGTCAATATTGTATTCTTTCACCCAATAAAGGAGTGAGTCAATCATATACTTGCGGTACATTTCGTGTTCGCTTGCGGTTTCATTTCCAACACCTGTTCCGTTTTGGAAGGTTCCATCTGGATTCATACGATAGTAATAATCAGGAACAGTTGTTTGGAAAGGTGCATCGACCGTTGAGAAGGTATGGTTATAAACAACATCCATAATGACACCGATTCCTGCATCATGATAAGCCTGAATCATGGTTTTGAGGTCTCGAATAACCTGTCCAGGATCATCTGAGTTACTAGAGAAACTTGGTTCTGGCGCATTGTAGTTTTGAGGGTCATAACCCCAGTTATAGGTTACATTTCCGTCTTCATCGTATTCCTTATGACGATCAAAGATTGGTTGGAGCTGAACATAATTACAGCCGAGTTCTTTGATATAGTCAAAGGTTGTTGCTTGCCCATACTGGTTAGCCGTTCCACTCTGGGCAGCCCCAAGGAAGGTCCCTCGAAGATTTTCTGGAACTCCAGATGTCGGTGATTTTGTAAAATCACGAATGTGCATCTCACAGATAACGGCTTTACATGGGTTTTCCAAACGCCAAGGAGCATCTGTCCCATGTTTGACTTTAAATCCTTCTACCTGTCTATCTTGCTGAGATAGGATGACAGAACGTTTCCCGTCAGGACTTGTAGCGATAGTGTAAGGATCTCGTGTCAAAGTCTGGTGGTGCGGAAACTCAATCTGATACTGATAAGCTTTACCTGCAAGATTTTCATCCAGGTCTACACTCCAAACACCAATGGTATTGTATTTATGACTGTATGAATAGCTATTCCCTCGCTTTAGATTAAAGGTTTTCCAAATCGGCGCGTCGTTACTTGTATTTTCATAAACGACCACTTGGACTGCTGTAGCGGTTGGAGCCCAGAGTTTAAAGCTTGTCTGGTAGTCTGAGATACTATAACCTAACTCTCCTTGATATCCCCAATGATGATCGAAACTTTCACTGTGAAAGGCTTTATCAAAAGCAAACGGGTTTCGATCTTTATAGCAAGGACTTGCAATAGCTGGATTTTCAGAATAATAAACCGTCTCATCACCATCTAATATCCAAACCTCAGTCAACAGTGGATAATAGTTAAACCGTAGGAGATAGTCTTTTGTTTTTCCATCAATTTCGACAGAAAAGGTCAAAGTATCGAGCATTTCTGCACTTGTAACTGTAAAGGAGAATTTTGCTCCAAAATAATCATTTTCATAATACAAATTTTCTTTAACATCTGCTTGTTTTCTACTGAATGAACAAGCATCATAATCCCCATTTTTTCGGTGAAAATGGATGACTACAGGGTATCTATACATTTCTTTTCCTAATTCCTAATTTTAATTTTTAAGTCATGCTGAAGAATTTAACGGGAATTTCAGCACAATATAGAATAGCTTTAATAGATATAAAAACACATCAGGAGAGATAGTTCCAGACTATCTGACATCTAGTTTTCAACTATTCTTTACAAACTTTCTAGCCAGGCCTCATCTCGAACTTCGATACCAAGTTCTTGTGCTTTTTGGAGCTTGCTTCCTGCATCTGCTCCTGCTACGACAAGATTCGTTTTCTTAGATACACTGCCTGTGACTTTGGCACCTAGACTTTCGAGTTTATTTTTGGCTTCTGAGCGTGTGAGACGTTCCAATTTTCCAGTTAATACAACGGTCAAACCTGACAAGGCCGCATCCGCTACTACTGTCTGTCCTTTGTAGTCCAGATTGACTCCAGCTTCTTTCAACTCGTCTAAGAGAATATTCGACCCTTCTGTAGCAAAATAAGTCTGAAGTCTTTGTGCAATCACACTACCCAAGCTCTCGATACTTGCTACTTCCTCAGGATCAGCTTGGGCTAGATTTTCAATAGAGTGGAAATGTTGGAGCAAGAGTTGGCTAGCCTTGCTTCCGACATGGCGAATTCCCAGACCAAACAAGAGCTTTTCAGCAGAGTTTTCCTTTGATGCTTGAATGGCCTGAAACAGTTTAGAAGCAGACTTTTCCTTGACACCTTCCAAAAGGAGGAAATCGTCTTCTTTCAAACGGTAAATATCTGCCACATCCTTAACCAGATTAGCAGCAAAAAGCTTTTCAACAATAGATGGACCAAGCCCTGTAATATTCATGGCGTCTCGAGAAGCAAAGTGAATCAAACCTTCCATGATTTGGGCAGGACAGCGTGGATTGATACAACGAAGAGCCACTTCATCTTCAAAGTGCAACAAGTCAGAGCCACAACTTGGACAGCTTGTTGGGATATCTAGTTTCTCTTCAGAAATCCGCTTAGACTCTACCACACGCAAAACAGCAGGGATGATGTCTCCAGCCTTATAAACGATAACCGTATCGTCTTTTCGGATGTCCTTTTCAGCGATATAATCTACATTATGCAAGGTTGCACGGCTAACAGTTGTCCCAGCAAGCTGAACAGGTGTTAGATTGGCAGTCGGAGTCACAACACCCGTACGACCTACTGTCCAGTCAACTGAAAGGAGCTGGGCTTCTTTTTCTTCAGCGGGAAATTTATAGGCGATTGCCCACTTGGGCGCTTTAACAGTAAAGCCGAGTTCTTCTTGACCTGCTAGGTCGTTGACCTTGATGACCACTCCATCAATATCGTAAGGAAGTTTCTCCCGTTCTTGTCCTACTTCTTGGATGAAATCCCATATCTCATCTATACTTTTAGCCAATATTCGTTTAGGATTAACTACAAAACCAAGCTGTTCAAGATGCTCCAAGACTTTTTCTTGACTATCACGAGTAGAAGGGCTGGCTTCTTGATAGAGGAAAGTCGCAAGATTGCGTTTGGCCACTACTGCTGTATCCAGCTGACGGAGGGTTCCTGCAGCTGCGTTACGAGGATTAGCAAATTCAGGCTCTCCATTTTCTTGGCGAGCTTGGTTGACCAGATCAAACGAAGCGCGTGGCATGTAACACTCTCCACGAACAGTGATATCAAGTTCTTCTGGCAAGGTCAAAGGAATGTCCTTGACACGCTTGAGGTTCTCTGTGATATTTTCACCAACAGAACCATCCCCACGTGTCGCACCGACTACCAAAATTCCCTTTTCATACGTAAGCGAGATAGACAAACCATCGATTTTCAGCTCACAAATATAGGTCGGTTGGGGTAATTCCTTTCGAACACGCGCATCAAAAGCTTCTAACTCTTCACGTGAAAAAGCATCCTGCAAACTGTATAGAGGATACTGATGACTGTATTTTTCAAAACCATCTAAAACCTTACCACCAACACGATGAGTTGGACTGTCTGCTAAAACTTGATCCGGATAGGCGGCTTCCAATTCGACCAACTCTCGGTAGAGGCAATCATACTCACTATCTGAAACCGAGGGATTGTCACTCGTATAGTACTCGGTCGCATAGCGGTTAAGTAAGGCAACTAACTCATTCATTCTTTCATTCATAATCCCATTTTACCACAAAGCAAGCCCTCCTCACAATAGAGAAGGACTGAAAAATGATTCGTAATGAAATATTTTCTAAAAAAGAGAAATTATAACTCTTTTTTAAAATGACTTCGCACATAAACGAGGGATAAACAAGACAGGATGATAACACCGCTTCCAATTATCAGAAAAGAAGAGAGATGGACACTTGGTAGCACCGTCATAAAGCCTTTTGCAATCGGCATAAATAGGATGGCTAAGGTAAAAATGGTGCTTAGTACTCTTCCCAAGTATTCCCCCTCAACCTTGGTTTGAACCTGAGTAAAAAAGTGAATGTTAAATATCGTCATAAACAGTTCACAAACTAAATTTCCAGAAAAGGAAAGAAAAGTTGGCAGTGGTAACCCCATCATAAAAACTCCAACTCCAGTCAAAGCCAATAGAATCAAAAGATTATAAACACCTGCCTTTATTTTGCTAGCTAGAAGAGCTCCGATAATCGAACCAATAGCGCCCATAGTTAAAATAGTTGCATAAGCTCCTTCTACCCCGTATAGTCGATTTGAAAAAGGGAGGAGAAATTCAAAAGCTGCAAAAAAGAAATTGACACTGGAAGCTACTAACAAAAGAAAGAAAATCTCTTGCTGACGCCAAATATAGTGTAGTCCAGCCTTTATATCAACAAAGATGTCTTTCCAACTAAAACTCTTTTGCTCAGGTACTTGGATTTCTTTTTGGGGAAGGAAAGCCACTAGAGCAAATTGATGAAAAAACTAATGGCATCTAAGACAAGTGTCATATGGAGGCTGGCGAATTGTAAAACGATGAAGGAGAGTACAGGAGAACTTACAGCAACAACCTGCAAGACTAACTCTAAACGAGCATTATAGGTTACAATCTCGTCTTTCTCTACAACCTCAGTTATAATGGCTTTATTAGCTGTACGAGAAAATGCAAAGGCAACCGCCTGAACAATGTTGGCAAAAATCAAGGCGGCAATCATCAAGCTATCATTTCTGATGAAAGAAATCGCTAAACAGAGAATGCCGCAAATCAAGTCTGTCGTCATCAAAATCTTGCGACGCGAAAAGCGGTCTGAAATCACTCCTCCAAAGGGATTGACTAAAATAGATGTAACCAACTCAGAAATTTGATAAATTCCAAGAACAGTCTGTCCTATCGTTCCCATTGAGGCTAACCAAACACTGTTTCCATAATCATAGAGCATATTTCCTATCTTATTAATAGCACCACGACTAATCAACTGGATTGCATGTCGATTCATATAAAAACTCCTCTCAATTTTGAAACTATTGTATCAAAACTGAAAGGAGTCTCTTTATTTTTCCCTTATTTGGGAAATTTAAGGATTTACAAATTTTTCATAATGTTCCTGATAGTAAGCCACTTGCTCTGGAAGTCCAAGCACAGCAAAAATATGCATGGCCTCCCGCATCTGACTACAACCCTCTTCTTTCAAGTCTCTCTGGTAGAGGGCGAAACCTTTGAGATAATGGAAGATATTGCGCTCATAAAGCTTGATACCATTTCCAATCAACTTCTCTACATAGCCCTCAAAATAGTCCGCATCCGCAAAGGACCGATTTTCCAAACAATGCTGGTAACAGTTAAGAGCTAGAATCAAAACGAGTTTTCGATGGCGACCAATTTCTTTATAGTACTCCTCTCGTTCCATGACTTCTCTGCCAATCCGAGCCACATAGTCCACATTGTAGAAAGTGTAGAGATTCCCGAAAAGAATCAACTCATACATAGTCCACTCTTCTGTTTGGAAAAGATAATCCGCCACCTTATCCAGATCACTCTGTTCCATACTGTAACTAGTATCTCTTTGACAAATAAGACCTTGTAACAGAATCCAATTCAGCTCAAAATAGAGGGGATTGGTCGAACTCTTTGCTTTCTCAAGTTGTTTCTTTTGAAGCTTTTGAAAACCTGCAATATCATTTGAGTAGTAAAGCGGAATAATCTGTGCCATCAAGGCAACATGTTCATGATTTTGAAAATCTCTAGCCTTGTCCATGAAATTTTCAATAGTCACATGAATATTGTCCAAAATCTCAAAGAAACGAGAAACTGCTAGATCAGACTCCCCAAGCTCGAAGCGAGATAATTGAGAGGTTGAACATGATTCACCTGCCGCCTCTTTCAAGGAGTACTTCCCACTTGTTCGAAATTCACGAAATACCTTTCCTAGATGTTTCATCTTTACACCTGCTCTGATAATTCTTCCCACTCAAGCATGGCTTCTTCCTGACGATGGCTAATTTTGTCCAGTTCAGTCTGAAATTCCATGAGTTTTTCAGCATCGTTGGTTTCCAGCATTTTTTCAGAAATGGCTTGGCTTTGAGTTTCTAACTCTTCGATTTCAGCCTCTAAACTCTCTATTTGGCGCATGAGCTTACGGGCTTCTTTCTGACTTTCTTTCTGGGCCTGATAGTCATTAGCTGGACTTGCTTCTTTTGCTTGATTGCTAGTTGAAGCATCTTCTATCTGGCTGACTTCTATTTCAGCCTTTTTCTCAACATAGTAGTCATAATCTCCAAGGTAGAGGGTTGAGCCATTTTCAGACAATTCCAGTACATGAGTGGCTACACGATTGATAAAGTAACGGTCGTGGCTGACAAAAAGAAGGGTTCCATCAAAATCAATCAGAGCATTTTCTAACACTTCCTTGCTATCAATATCCAAGTGGTTGGTCGGCTCGTCCAAAATCAAGAAGTTATTGTTTTCCATTGAAAGTTTGGCAAGCAACAAACGGGCTTTCTCGCCACCTGACAGCATCCCTACAGACTTTTTAACATCATCTCCTGAGAAAAGGAAGGCACCAAGACGGTTGCGGATTTCAACTTCTGGTGTCAGTTTAAAATCATTCCAAAGTTCATCCAGAACCGTATTACTTGGTGTTAGCTTGCTTTGAGTCTGATCATAGTAACCAACATCCACATTAGCGCCAAAACGCCTCTCTCCCTTGATAAAAGGGATCTGGTCTACTATTGACTTGATAAAGGTTGACTTCCCAATACCATTTGGTCCGACAATCGCAACAGCATTCATCTTACGAAGGTCGAGATTGATTGGCTCTGAAAGTATTTCCCCATCATAGCCAATAGCTGCATTTTCAACAGTCAGGACAACATTGCCTGATGTTTTTTCCGTCTGGAAGGTCATGTTGGCTGATTTCTTGCCAGCTTCAGGCTTGTCCAAACGCTCCATTTTTTCTAGTTGTTTACGGCGAGATTGAGCACGTTTTGTCGTTGAAGCTCGGACTAGATTGCGATTGACAAAGTCTTCCAGAGCTGCGATTTCCTTCTGTTGCTTTTCATAGTTTTTTGCCTCAGTAACTAGCTTTTGCTCCTTTAACTCAACAAAACGAGAATAATTTCCCACATAGCGATCCAAGGAATGCTTGGTCAAATCAAGTGTAACCGTCGCAACCTTGTCCAAAAAGTAACGGTCGTGACTGACAATAATGAGGGCACCACTATAGTTCACCAAATAATTCTCTAGCCAGGCTATGGTTTCGATATCCAAGTGGTTGGTAGGCTCGTCCAAGACCAAGAGATTTGGCTTTTCAAGGAGCATTTTAGCCAGTGCAAGACGAGTATTTTGACCACCTGAAAGCTCAGCAATTTTCATCTGCCACATAGACTCGTCAAACTTGAAACCATTCAAGATAGCGCGGATATCAGCTTCGTAGGTAAAGCCACCTGCTTGGCGAAAATTCTCAGATAAGCGGTCGTAATCTGACATCAGCTTCTCCAAATCCTCACCAGACTTTTCACCCATCAATAACTCCATATGACGAAGTTGTTTCTCCGTCCGACGTAAGTCATCAAAGACATGAAGCATCTCATCGTAGATGGTATTTTCAGACTCAAAACGGCTATCTTGGGCTAGGTAAGATAGAGAAATATCTTTTTTCTTATTAATTTCTCCACTGGTTGGCTCCTCTTCCCCAACCAAAATCTTCAAAAGAGTAGACTTACCTGCTCCATTTTTTCCAACGAGGGCTATTCTGTCTCGTTCATCTACTTGCAGATTGATATGATCAAAAAGAACCTCTCCAGCAAAAGAGCGTTCAATTTTATTAGCTTGTAAAATAATCATACATCCATTTTACTATCTTTTTCTCTTTTGCACAATTGCAATGAAAAAAGTTTGAGTCATAAACCCGAACTATTCATCTTCTTTTTCATTATATGACTATTAGTCCGTCTCGCTCCGTAAGGTGCGAGACCAATA
>CAUVRF010000068.1:0-7737 GCA_963554245.1 uncultured Streptococcus sp. | reverse complement strand
TGGTCATCTCAGGTGAGAGGTGAAGGAGTGCCTGGAAGTACTCGATCATAGCAGTGAAGGGGCCTAATAAGATTAAGCAAAGAATGGTCCCTAGAACGTTAAAGGTAACGTGGGTCGCAGCAACGCGTTTCGCAGAGACATTGGCTCCAGCTGCTGCGATGATAACGGTTAAGGTTGTTCCGATATTATCCCCGAAGAGAACTGGTAGCGAACCTTTAAGGTCAAGGAACCCACCTGCATAGAGGCCTTGTAGAATCCCGATAGTAGCCGAGGAAGCCTGGATGAGGACGGTAATCACTGCACCGGCTACTACTCCTAAAATAGGATTTTGTCCCAAGGTTACCATATATTCCTTGAATTGTGGTAAATCTTTAAGTGGACTCATCCCGGCACTGATGAGGTTGAGAGCGTAGAAGATTCCCCCTACACCAAACAGGATGCGCCCGATATTGTTTGCTGTTCTGTTTTTTGTAAAGAAGAGGAACATGGTTCCAAGGAAAATCAGGGGTAAAGCATACTCACCAAGCTTGAAACCGATGATAAAGGAAGTAACGGTGGTTCCGATGTTGGCTCCCATGATAATTCCGATAGCCTGTCTAAGAGTTAGAAGACTAGCGCTGACCAGTCCAACCGTGATAACTGTAACCCCTGTACTTGACTGAATCAGGGCAGTCACGACAATGCCGACTAGAACACCTAAAAAGGGATTGCTAGTGTACTTGTCAATGTAAAAACGAAGGCGATCTCCAGCAGCTTGTTGCAAACCGTCTCCCATGGTCTTGATACTGTATAAAAATAGTCCTAGACCTCCTAAAAAGTGAAATAAAATTTCCTGCCAATTAATGGACATTTCTTTTTCCTCCGAAAAATAATAACGGAATTTCTCCTATTCTATTTTAAAGGATAAAAGTAAATCTCACAAGTGTTTAGCTGAAATTTTCATAAGAAACAAGAACTTTCTTTTAAAATGAGAGATAGATTCCCTTTGAGATAGATGATTTATAGGATTGTGTCCAAATTTTACTGATTATTATCCTAGTTATAGTTTTTATGTTAAATAGATTGACATCGCTTTCATATAGGATAAAATGAAGATGATTCTGTTCTGGTAGTGTGCACTGAGAACAGTTACTTTTTATCAAAAAGTAAAGCGCTTACTTTATATTTTATTAGGAGGATAAGATGAAAAATCTATTTTTTGAAAAACGTTGCCGTTACAGTATTCGTAAGCTGTCAATCGGGGCTTGTTCCTTGATGATTGGTTCAGCTCTATTTGTGAGTCCAGCTCTTGCCGAACAAGTCGCAGTCCCTGAAACAGCTGCAAATACGAGCGCTAAAGCGACAAGTACTAGTGAGACAACTAATCCAGATACTGCAGCTCTCGAAAAACAATTAGAGGAAACTGAAAACAAAGTAGCTGAGCAACCAATTTCAGAAAACACTCCAGCAATAACGGATCTGGTTAATGAAAAAGAAGAAGCGAAGCCAGCTCTGACAGATAAAACTGAAAAACCTGCTCAACCAACTGAAAAAGAAGAAGTCAAACCAGCGGAAGCTCCTCAAGTGACTGAGAAGAAAGCCGACAAACCGACTCTAGCAGACGTTCCTAAAAATGAAGAAAAGAGTCTCCGACCAAAAGAAATCAAATTTGATACTTGGGAGGATTTGTTGAAATGGGAACCGGGTGCGCGTGAGGATGATCCCATTAACCGTTCATCAGTTGAACTCGCTAAGCGCCATAGAGGTCAGTTGGTCAATGAAAAAGCAAGCAGAAGAGCCAAGGTTCAAGCTCTAGCAAACACCAACTCGAAAGCTAAAGACCACGCTTCTGTTGGTGGAGAAGAATTCAAGGCCTATGCTTTTGACTACTGGCAATACTTAGATTCAATGGTCTTCTGGGAAGGTCTAGTCCCTACTCCAGATGTCATTGATGCAGGCCACCGCAACGGAGTTCCCGTTTATGGAACACTCTTTTTCAACTGGTCAAACAGCATTGCCGACCAAGAGAAATTTGCCGCTGCTTTGAAACAAGATGCAGATGGCACCTTCCCTATCGCACGAAAACTCGTCGATCTTGCTAAGTACTATGGATTTGATGGCTATTTCATTAACCAGGAAACAACGGGCGATTTGGTAGAACCTCTTGGTGAAAAAATGCGCCAATTCATGCTCTATACAAAAGAATACGCAGCCAAAGTCAACCATCCAATCAAGTATGCTTGGTACGATGCCATGACCTACAAATATGGTCGTTACCACGAAGATGGTCTAGGTGATTACAACTACCAGTTCATGCAAAAAGAAGGAGACAAAGTCCCTGCAGATCAATTTTTTGCCAATTTCAACTGGAACAAGGAAAAGAATGACCACTCCGTAGAGATGGCCAAATGGCTAGAGCGTAGTCAATATGATGTCTTTGCAGGCTTGGAATTGCAACAAGGTGGTTCTTATAAGACCAAAGTCAAATGGGATGCCCTCTTAGATGAAAAAGGCAAGTTGCGTTTGTCGTTAGGACTTTTTGCACCAGATACGATTACCAGTCTAGGAAAAACAGGCGAAGACTACCACAAGAACGAAGACATCTTCTTTACAGGTTACCAAGGAGATCCAACGGCTCAAAAACCAGCAGATAAAGAGTGGTATGGAATTGCCAATTTAGTTGCTGACCGTACACCAGCAGTAGGACGTACCTTCACCACCTCTTTTAATACAGGTCATGGTAGAAAATGGTTTGTTGACGGTAAAGTTTCTAAGGATTCTGAGTGGAACTACCGTTCTGTTTCTGGTGTCTTGCCAACATGGCGCTGGTGGCAGACTTCAACGGGGGAAAAACTTCGTGCAGAATATGACTTTACAGATGCCTATAATGGAGGTAACTCCCTTAAATTCTCAGGTGATGTAGCTGGTAAGACGGACCAGGATGTGAATTTGTATTCTACCAAACTAGAAGTAACTGAAAACACCAAACTTCGGGTTGCCCACAAGGGAGGAAAAGGCTCTAAAGTTTATATGGCCTTCTCTACGACTCCAGACTACAAATTTGAGGATGCAGCTGCATGGAAAGAACTGACTCTCTCTGATGACTGGAAGAATGAAGAATTTGACCTTAGCTCACTAGCTGGAAAAACCATCTATGCAGTCAAACTCTTCTTCGAGCATGAAGGTTCTGTAAAAGATTACCAGTTCAACCTAGGACAATTAACTATCTCGGACAATCACCAAGCGCCACAAGCACCTACAGGTCTCTCAGTAGTGAAACAATCTCTTAAGAATGCTCAAGAAGCTGAAGCAGTTGTTCAATTTACGGGTAACCAAGATGCAGATTTCTATGAAGTCTATGAAAAAGACGGTGACAACTGGCGTTTGTTGACGGGTTCATCTGCTTCAACCATCTACTTGCCAAAAGTTAGCCGTTCTGCTAATGCGACTGGTACGACTCAGGAATTGAAAGTCGTTGCAGTTGGTAAAAATGGACTCCGTTCTGAGGCTGCAACTGCGTCATTCAACTGGGGCATGACTGTTCAGGATACAACTCTCCCAAGACCTTTGGCTGAAAATATTGTTCCAGGGGCAACGGTTATTGGTAGCACTTTCCCGAATACTGAAGGCGGGGAAGGCATCGAAGGCATGTTGAACGGTACGATTACAAGTTTGTCAGATAAGTGGTCTTCAGGACAATTGAGCGGTAGTGTCGATATTCGTTTGACCCAACCACGTCGTGTTGTCAGATGGGTAATGGATCATGCGGGAGCTGGTGGTGAGTCTGTTAACGATGGTCTGATGAATACCAAGGACTTTGATCTTTATTACAAGGATACAGATGGCGAGTGGAAACTAGCTAAGGAAGTCCGTGGCAATAAAGCGCACGTTACAGATATCACTCTTGACAAACCAATTACTGCCCAAGACTGGCGTTTGCATGTCATTACATCTGATAACGGAACACCTTGGAAGGCCATTCGTATCTACAACTGGAAGATGTACGAAGCCTTGGACACAGAAAGTCAAAATATTCCAATGGCTAAGGTAGCTGCTCGTTCACTTGGAAACCACCAAGTTCAACTAGGCTTCTCTGATGTTCCGGCAGGCGCAACCATCACCGTTTACGACAAGGCTGATTCACAAACACCAATTGCAACCTTAAAGACTGAAACTGGTGGTGACTTGGCAACAGCTCCATTGGGCTTTGATAAGCAACCAACTCTCCTCTACTATCGTACCCAACTACCTGGCAAAGAAATCAGTAACACCTTGGCTGTAGCGATTCCACAGGATGAGAGAAAAATTGCTGCAGTTAGCCTTGAAAAAGGACCTAAAAAGACAGTTTATAAAGAAGGAGAAAAACTGGACCTCAGAGGCGGAACACTCCGTGTTCAATACGAAGGGGGACAAGCCGACGAGCTGATTAACCTTACTCACTCAGGTGTGACGGTATCTGGATACGACGCTCATCAAAAAGGGGAACAAAACCTAACACTGCAATACCTTGGTTTACCAGTGTCAGGTGATCTTAAAGTCCAAGTGACAGGACAGGATGAAGGAAAACCAAAAGAAGTAGCGGGCTTGTATATTACTAAGAAACCAAAAATAGACTATCTAGTAGGAGATCAACTGGATCTCTCTGAAGGTCGCTTTGGTGTTCTCTATGATGACGAGACAGAAGAGACTCACAGCTTTACTGATGAAGGTGTTGAAATCACGGGCTACGATGCTCAGAAGACTGGACGCCAGACCTTGACCCTGCATTACAAGGGGCACACAGCTGAGTTTGATGTCTTGGTTTCTCCAAAGGCTGCAGTTAATGATGAATACCTTAAACAAGAAATCACTGCTGCTCAAGGCCGTCAGTCAACCCTTGCCTATACCTTCTCAAGTGAGGACAAACAAGCTGTACTAGTAGAGAAACTCAATGCAGCGAAAGCTGTTGCAGAAAACCATGATGCCAGTCAAGAAGAAGTCAACAAAGCCTTGAATGAATTGAAACAAGCAGGGACAGACTTGGATGGAAATCAACGTTATCAGACAGCTAGAGAAGAATTGGAAGGTTTGCTCGAATCTATCCGTGAAAAAGATCCTAAAGCTGAGTTGATTGAACAAGCAGAAACTTTGTTGGCTTCAGAGATGCCAACTCCACAAGCTTTTGCGGAAATGAAAGAAAAGTTGAATAAGGAACTAGCACCTGCAGAAGAAAGTCATCATGTTGGAAGCATAGATCCAAATGAAGTAGCTCCAACGGTTGAAGCTCTCCCTGAACTAGTTATTGAAACTGAAACAACAGCCTTTGAACATCAGGAGCGATCAAACGCAGTCCTTCTCAAAGGCCAACGCCAGCTAGTTCAAGCAGGAGCGGAAGGCCAAATTCGTCGTCTAGTAGAAGTAGATGCCCAAGGCAATCGTACCCTTCGTTCGACTGAAGTTCTCAAGGAAGCTATCCCAGAAATTATCGAAGTTGGTACAAAAGTTCTGTCAAGTAACCAACCGGCTGAAGGTGTAAAAGACCTAGTTTTAGAAATTCCGAAACTAGAAGTTGAAGAGGGGACAGTTTCCTTCGAATATCAGGAACGACCAAATGCAGCCCTTCTCAAAGGACAAGGCCAGCTAATCCAAGCAGGTGTGGAAGGTCAAGTTCGTCGCTTTGTAGAAGTTGATGGTCAGGGCAAACGCACTCTTCTTTCGACTGAAGTTCTCAAGGAAGCTGTCCCAGAAATTGTTGAAATTGGTACCAAGGAAAAAGTTGAACAGCTAGTACCAAGTACAGACAATTCAATGGTGGAAACACCAGTCAAAGCAGAAAAGGCAACAAATCAACTTCCAAATACTGGTGTAGAAACAGATGCCAGTCTAGTAGCTCTGGGACTTCTCGGAGCAATGAGTGGTTATGGCTTGCTTGCTAGAAAGAAGAAAGAAGACTAATCGGATTTACGAATCTTGGATTTTCTCATGAAAATAAAAAACAAGGTTTGACTGTAGATTAGTCAGGCCTTGTTTTTAGTTTTGAAATTGAAGAGTAAATTTGAAGCTAGATTTTTGTTATTCAATTCCTTGGATAAATTTTTGGAAACGATAGGTGTCGAAATAAATATTGGATGCAACTAATTTATCAAATTCATCGAATTTCAGAAATTCTGCGACATCCAGTTCAAGTTCTTTTCCTTGAGGAGAATGTAGACGGTATCGATTTAAAGCTGAGACTGCTCGACCATCAACAAGTAATTGCTTCACTTCAAGATGCTGGCTTAAAGCATAGAATTGGCCTGCGCCTTGCAAATAAACATCACGTCCTTGTCGAATTTCTATACTATCGCACATGCCATAATCAAAGTTTTCAGCTACGAAATCTTCCCAGCCTCCCTCATTTACTGCCGTAAAATAGCTTTCTGCAAGTGTTTTTGTATCCATTTGGAACCTCCTGTAAAATAATTGGGCTATGATGAATATCACGAAATATTTTGCCCACTTAAGAGTATACAAAAGGAAATATGACTACAGGTTGTCATATTGCTGAAGATTTTTTTTGAGAGTACTGACCAGTAGATTTTGTAAGTGACTTGGAGATACGACCTTTACTTGATAACCAAAACTTAATAGTAAATCAAAAAACGAGGGAGTTAAAGCTCTAAGTGCCTGAACTTTTATTATTTCGTCCTCGACTCTGATTTCTTCTTCCGTGAAGTGATCGTAGATTTTTGGAAGTGCAAATCTTGTAAAAACTAGTTCGATTTCTTCTCTTTGGCCCTCCACTTTATGTTTTGGGGGATTTAAAAAAAGCTCTAACTTTTCTTGAGATAAACGTGGATAATCGAATGATTTATCTTTTATCTCCACTGGTTCTAGTTCTCGAATTCGAGTTAATTTAAAAATACGAAAATCTAATTTCTCTAAGCAGTAACCGATAACATACCAAGCATTCAGTTTATAGATCAATCTGTATGGAATAACTGTTCGCTGACTTTTCTCTTGTTTTTTCGAATAGTAAGAAAAAGAAATCATCTGTTCAGTTTGTATCGCTTCCTCAATTTCTAGTAAATAATTTGTATTAAGAGTCCAGGAACTGAGATCAAAGTAAAAAGGACTGTTTGCTCTTGTAATTTCTTGAGAAGACAGCTTGTGTTCGATACTGTCAAGACTTGAATGACCAACGATTTTACTAACATTTTGGCTCATATTAATGATAAACTGTCTCTCTTCCTCAGTGAAAAAGTTCCTGTCTATCTTATAGTCGCTTGGTATATAGAAACCTCCCTTATCTCCGCGTTCCGAATAGATTGGGATCCCCGCTAAACTGAGCGTATCCATGTCTCTATATACAGTGCGAGTAGATATTTCAAACCTCTCTGCGATCTCTTTAGCTGTTATTCTCTTCTTATTTAAGAGAGACAGTAAAATATAGATTAGTCTTTCTAATTTCATGGTAGCAATTCCCCTTCTTTTAATCTCAAATAGCACAAACTAAAGAAACTATTTTAGTTATATTGTATAATAAGAAACCTAGCAATTCAAAAAGAAGGACTGTAGAGTTTAGAATATTAAGGATTAAAATCTTAGAAAAAGGATAGTATAGAAGTAATTAGGCAGATTAATCAATAAATTTACCTAAATTATTCCAACCGAATTATGTAAAGATTGCTCTTTTCCGGACTGCAATCCTAGGTTTTTAGGTTAATAGATAGAAGAATGAACAAGAAAAGTTTAGGGTTTTTCTATCTCTTTTGCTGATTTTGTGATATAATTAACACG
>CAUVRF010000067.1:0-8209 GCA_963554245.1 uncultured Streptococcus sp. | reverse complement strand
TAATAGCTTTCTTAATATAAATGTCCATAAAAGTATTAGTCCTCGTATAGTGGGAAGGCATCTGTCAACGCTTTTACTTCACTTCTCACTTCTTCTAAGACAGCTTCATTTTCTGCATTCTTAAGGGTTTTAATGATGAGTCCAGCCACTTTACGACTTTCTTCTTCACCAAATCCACGTGCAGTGATAGCTGCAGATCCGATACGAATACCACTTGTCTTGAATGGTGACAAGGTTTCGTATGGAATTGAGTTTTTATTTAGGGTAATATTAACTTCGTCTAGCAAGTTTTGAGCAACTTTTCCGTTTTCTACAACCTTAGTCACATCAACAAGGAAGAGGTGATTTTCAGTCCCTCCAGAAATGATACGGAAATCAGGGTCTTGCAAGAAGACTTCAACCATAGCCTTGCTGTTTTTTATGACATTAGCAGCATATTCCTTGAAAGCTGGGTCCAAAACTTCTTTGAAGGAAACAGCCTTAGCAGCGACAACATGCTCCAAAGGACCACCCTGAATACCAGGGAAAATAGCTGAATTGATTTTCTTGGCAAGTTCTTCGTCATTGGTCAAGATCAAGCCACCACGCGGTCCACGAAGGGTTTTGTGGGTCGTTGTTGTAGTGATATGAGCATATGGTACTGGGCTTGGATGAAGGCCAGCTGCAACCAAACCAGCGATATGGGCCATATCGACCATAAGCTTAGCCCCAACAGCATCTGCGATTTCACGGAATTTTGAGAAGTCGATAATTTGAGAATAGGCTGAAGCACCAGCTACGATTAGTTTTGGTTTTACTTCTTGGGCTTGTTTCAAGATAGCATCAAAGTCCAAGAGTTCTGTTTCAGGGTCCACACTATAAGACACAAAGTTATAAGTTTGACCTGAGAAGCTGACAGGAGCTCCGTGAGTCAAGTGTCCACCTGCTGCCAAATCCATCCCCATAACGGTATCACCTGGCTCAATCAAGGCCATGTAAGCAGCACAGTTGGCTTGGCTTCCTGAGTGAGGTTGGACGTTGGCGAATTTAGCACCGAAAATTTCTTTTGCACGTTCAATGGCTAGAGTTTCTACCACATCTACCACATCAGTTCCACCATAGTAACGGTGGCCTGGGTAGCCTTCGGCATATTTATTCGTCAAGATAGACCCTTGAGCTGCCATAACAGCCTTGGAAACCACGTTTTCCGAAGCAATCAACTCAATGTTGTTTTGTTGGCGTTCTTCTTCTTTGGCAATAGCATTCCAGAGATCAGCATCGTATGCTTTAAAATCATCTTTGTCAAAAATCATAGGTCTTCTCCTTTATTGTGTGACAGGTCCTTTAGTCTAAGAAAATAAACTAAAAGATGCGAATAAACCGTTTCTGCACTTTATCACAAGTATAACCAACTTTTTCATAAAATGCATGAGCTCCCAGACGATGATCAGCAGAGTTTAAGCGGATAAACTCATAACCCCGTCTTTTTGCTTCTTGATCCAACCCTTGCAGTAAACTTTTACCGATTCCTTGCCCTTGTGCTTGAGGTGAAACCGCTAAACCTAAGATATTAAATCCTGCTTTGGAATAGAGAGATTCATAGACCTCAGCATGGACATATCCAAGCAAGATATGACTAGCTGCATCCTCATAGCCAAGTAGGAAATGATGTGGATCCTGAGATAATCTAGCTAGTTGACTAGCTGTGTCCTCTGGACTAAAAGAGTAGCCCAAAGCCTCTTGGTTAATCTCACATATAGCATTCACATCTGTTTCTTGCAAATCTCTTAGCATCTCATTCCTCCTCAAAAGAAATCTCTGGCAACTGAGCAAGAATATCTTCTCGTTTAATTGCCCCTTGGCGTAAGATTTTCACCTTGTCTCCAGACAAATCCAAAATAGTCGAATCCTGTCCAGTTAGAAAAGCATCGTCCTCTAGACCCAGAACCTCTTGATCAAAATCCTCTAGAATTTGAGCAAAGGTCACTCCACTCGCCTGACCCGAGATATTGGCAGACGGCCCAATCAAGGGTCCTGTCTCTCGAATCAAATCCAGTGTAATGGGGTGACTCGGCATCCGAAATCCGACAGTTGCAAGACCAGAGTTGACCCAATAGGGAACTCGGTCATTGGCTTCGAGGATAATGGTCAAGGGACCCGGTAAAAAGGCCTCTACGAGCTTTTGTAGATAAGTTGGCTGATTCTTTGAAAAGTGTAAGATGTCCTCTAGAGAAGCGACATTAAGATTGAGTGCCTTATCTCTAGGACGACGTTTGAGTTGGTAAACATGGTCGACAGCTTTTTCGTCTAAGGCCTTAGCAAAGAGACCATAAACTGTCTCTGTAGGCAAAACAACAGCTCCGCCCTTTTCCAACTCTTGTCTAATCCTGTCCATCATCAACTACAACCATCCTATCTTGACCAAATTGGTCCTTGAGTGTTCGTACCCGTTTTTCAGGAAGGTGTTTCCTAAAAAGCGCAGGAACACTTTGACCTTGCTTGTATCCAATTTCAAGGTAAATCTTACCACCATCTTTGAGATAGTCTTTTGCATCTTCCGCAATTCTACGGTAAATAGCTAGGCCATCCTCATCTGCAAAGAGAGCTAGATGAGGCTCCGAATGCAAAACATTCAAACCGACCTCTGACTCATCTTCACGAGAGATATAGGGTGGATTGGATACAATTATATCATATTTTTCAGAAATTTCTGCAAAACAATCAGATTTTTTAAAAAATATATTAAGATTTTGATTTCTAGCATTCTCTGATGCAAGCTCTAAGGCGTCTTGGGAAATATCTGCTGCTGTCACTGACCAATCTGGTCTGTTTTTAGCTAATCCAAGGGCTATGGCGCCACTTCCAGTCCCGATATCTAGGACCTTAAGCTTATCCTCAGGATTTTCGGCCAGGATAAGCTCCACCAACTCTTCTGTTTCTGGACGAGGAATCAAGACCCGCTCATCTACTTTTAACTGCATTCCAAAGAAATCTGCGTGACCAATGATATACTGAGCTGGTTTGTGAGCTGCTAAGTGCTGGTAAATTTCTTCTACAAATTGTTTTTCTTCTTCTGTTACCTCTTGTTGGAGGGCAAAGACGAAGTCCGTAAAAGAGAGATTTTTTAAGCTACGATAGACAAAAGAGAGGCTTTCTGCTTCCTCTCCTTGTCTTATCAACTCTTCTTCAAAATCTGAAAATAATTGAGCTAATTTCATTATTTGTTTAATTCTTCTAATTTTTGTGTTTGGTCATAAAGAACCAAGGCATCCACAACTTCATCCAATTTACCAGACAAAATGGTATCTAGTTTTTGGAGAGTCAAGCCAATACGGTGGTCTGTGACACGGTTTTGTGGGAAGTTATAAGTACGGATACGTTCAGAACGGTCACCAGTACCGATTGTCGACTTACGCTCAGCGTCTTGTTCATCTTGAGCAATCTGAGCAAAATGATCAGCAACACGCGCACGGATAATCTTCATAGCCTTCTCACGGTTTTTCTGCTGGGTACGTTCTTCCTGCATCTCAACCTTGATATTGGTTGGCAAGTGAACGATACGAACGGCAGTCGCAACCTTATTGACGTTCTGTCCACCAGCACCTGATGCGTGGTAGATGTCAACACGAAGGTCTTTTGGATCAATATCGTATTCTACTTCTTCCACTTCAGGCATGACTAGAACTGTAGCTGTCGAGGTATGGACACGGCCTTGGCTTTCTGTCACAGGGACACGTTGCACACGGTGGGCACCTGACTCGTACTTAAGCTTAGAGTAAACTGACTGACCAGAAACCATGGCAACCACTTCTTTGAAACCACCGACACCGTTCATAGAGGCTTCCATGACTTCAAAGCGCCAACCTTGGGCTTCAGCATACTTTTGGTACATTGTTAGAAGGTCACCAGCAAAAAGTGCTGCTTCGTCACCGCCAGCCGCTCCACGAATTTCAAGGATGATGTTCTTGTCATCGTTTGGATCCTTTGGAAGGAGCAAGATTTTCAATTTTTCTTCATACTCTTCTTTTTCAGCCTTGGCGTCTTTGAGTTCTTGCTTAGCCATTTCTTCCAAGTCCGCATCTCCACCTGATTCCTTAATCATCTCTTCGGCGTCAACGATGTTTTGAAGGACTTGTTTGTACTCACGGTAGGCAGTTACCGTATCACGAGTAGAAGCCTCTTCTTTCGAAAGCTCCATGAAACGCTTGGTGTCTGAGACGACATCTGGGTCACTGAGCAATTCTCCTAGTTCTTCATAACGGTCTTCTACAGCTTGTAGTTGATCATAGATGTTCATTTTTTCTCCTTATTTCTCAATTGTTAAATCATAGATTGCTACTACTTCGTTCTCAAATATTTCCCCAGTTTCTTTAAATCCATAACTGAGGTAACAAGATCTTGCATGTTCATTTTCTGGTTCATAAGACAACCAAAGTTTATTGCCTAAACCTGCTGGCGCTGTCTGAACATAGTCCAGCACTTTATCCATAATTGGTTTAAAATATCCTTGATTTTGAAAATTCTTATCAATCATAAAACGAAATAGTAAATAATTTCCACTACTAATTCCGATCTTTTTATCATAAGCTATCATCACAAAACCTATAATTGCATCATTATCATAAACTGCCAATGGAGCTACAAAATCTCCATTTTTAGTGTAGACATATGCTTCAGCTAAACTAATTGCGTTGGTTGCAATGAATTGTTTTTGATATTCCTTGACATCCAAATTCAAAACATCAAAATAATTTTCCATTGTAACATCTCTTAGTTCAATTGTCATAGTTGTGCTCCTTGTTAGATGTTATCATTGGCGCAAAATAATGTTTACGGCAGACTGAGATATAGGTTTCATTTCCACCGATCTGAATTTGTTCGCCATCATAGACTGGCACACCATCTTGAGTTCGCAACACCATGGTCGCCTTTTTCTTACAGTACTGACAGATGGTCTTGATTTCTTCAATCTTGTCTGCTAAGAGCAAGAGGTATTTTGAACCTTCGAACAATTCATTTCGAAAGTCATTCTTTAAACCAAAAGCCATGACAGGTATGTCTAGCTCATCAACAACACGAGCTAGATCGTAAACATGATGACGCTTGAGAAACTGGGCCTCATCGACCAACACACAGTAAGGTTTTTCATGTAATTTTCGGATATAACCAAAGATATCCGTCGTTTCCTCAATCGCAATGGCTGGGCGTTTCATGCCGATTCGACTCGACACATAGCCAACACCGTCACGCGTATCCAGAGCCGAAGTCATAATCACAACACCTTTTCCTTGCTCTTCATAGTTATAGGCTACCTTGAGAATCTCAATCGTCTTACCAGAGTTCATGGTCCCATAACGATAATACAACTGTGCCATGCTTCTATTTCACGTCCATTTCTAAATTTTTGCTACATTCTAGTATATCATAATTTTCTGAAGCTTTAAACGGCAAAATGTGGTAAAATAGAAGAAATCAAAAACTAGTGGAGGAAGCTATTATGCCATTTGTACGCATCGATTTATTTGAAGGACGCACGCTCGAGCAAAAGAAAGCTCTTGCTAAGGAAGTAACGGAAGCTGTTGTCCGCAACACTGGAGCCCCTCAATCAGCCGTTCATGTCATCATCAACGACATGCCAGAAGGAACTTACTTCCCACAAGGAGAAATGCGCACCAAATAAGCTAGCTTAAGCAGAATTGCTTAGGCTTTTTCAATCTCCAAGTAGCATCCATTGAAGAAATAGTCCAAATTTGTTACAATTTGAAAAGAGACTTGGAAAAATTTCCAAGAAAAGAGCTATTAATTAAAGGAAACATTATGATTACACGTGAATTTGATACCATCGCTGCTATCTCTACTCCACTAGGTGAAGGAGCAATTGGTATTGTCCGCCTGAGCGGAACAGATAGCTTTGCCATTGCGCAAAAGATTTTTAAAGGAAAAGACTTGAGCAAGGTTGCAAGCCATACCCTCAACTACGGTCACATCGTTGACCCTCAAACTGGTAAGGTCATGGATGAGGTTATGGTTGGAGCTATGAAGTCTCCAAAGACCTTCACTCGTGAGGATATTATCGAGATTAACACCCACGGCGGGATTGCGGTAACCAATGAAATTCTCCAACTAGCTATCCGTGAAGGAGCTCGATTGGCTGAACCGGGTGAATTTACCAAGCGTGCCTTTCTAAACGGTCGTGTGGACTTAACACAGGCTGAGGCAGTGATGGACATCATCCGTGCCAAGACAGACAAGGCTATGAATATCGCAGTCAACCAATTGGACGGTTCTCTTTCTGAACTCATTAATAATACTCGTCAGGAAATTCTCAATACCTTGGCCCAAGTAGAGGTCAATATCGACTATCCTGAGTATGACGATGTTGAGGAAGCCACTACTGCTGTCGTCCGCGAGAAGACTATGGAGTTTGAGCAGTTGCTTACCAATCTCCTTCGAACAGCCCGTCGCGGTAAAATCCTCCGTGAGGGAATTTCAACTGCCATCATCGGACGCCCCAACGTTGGAAAATCCAGCCTCCTCAACAACCTGTTGCGTGAAGAAAAGGCCATCGTAACAGACATCGCTGGTACTACTCGAGATGTTATCGAAGAATACGTCAACATTAACGGGGTTCCTCTCAAATTGATTGATACAGCTGGTATCCGGGAAACAGATGATGTCGTGGAACAAATCGGAGTTGAACGCTCCAAGAAAGCCCTCAAGGAAGCTGACTTGGTACTTCTTGTCTTAAACGCTAGTGAGCCACTAACAGCACAAGACAGACAACTCTTAGAAATCAGTCAGGATACCAACCGCATTATTCTACTTAATAAAACTGATCTTCCTGAAGCGATTGAAACTTCGGAACTGCCTGAAGATGTTATCCGTATTTCAGTTCTAAAAAACCAAAACATTGATAAGATTGAAGAACGCATTAATGACCTCTTCTTTGAAAATGCTGGCTTGGTCGAGCAAGATGCTACTTATCTATCTAACGCCCGTCACATTTCCTTGATTGAGAAGGCTGTTGAAAGCCTACAAGCTGTTAACGAAGGTCTTGAACTGGGTATGCCAGTTGATCTTCTTCAAGTAGATTTGACCCGTACTTGGGAAATTCTCGGAGAAATTACTGGAGATGCCGCACCTGATGAACTCATTACCCAACTCTTTAGCCAATTCTGTTTAGGAAAATAAGAAAAATCCATGATCGTTCTTGCGGTCATGGATTTTATTGTAGTTATTAGTAATCTGGTCTTAAAACACCAGTTACAGTTGCCTTAGTTGCTTCGTAGTCGCCATCTACGACAACTTTGATAATGCGTTTGGCATCTTCTTCTGGTGCTGGAACTAGAGGCAGACGAGTTGGACCGGCTTCAAATCCCATATAGTTCAAAACTGCCTTAACTGGAGCAGGACTTGGATAAGAGAAAAGGGCATTGACTTTAGGAATGAACTTACGTTGAATAGCTGCTGCTTTTTTCATATCGCTTTCTGCAATGGCAGTCAACATCTCGTACATCTCATCCCCATTTGTATGAGATGCAACAGAAATAACCCCGTCCGCACCAAGGTTCATGGCATGGAAAGCATCTCCGTCCTCACCAGTATAGACCAAGAACTCTTCTGGCTTGTGTTCAATCAAGTAAGCCATATTAGCCAGACTAGTACATTCTTTGACCCCGATGATATTTGGATGGTCAGCCAAACGAAGCATAGTTTCTGGAGTTAATTCCACTACTACACGCCCTGGGATGTTATAGATGATAATAGGTAAGTCAGAAGCATCTGCAATCGCTTTAAAGTGCTGATACATGCCTTCTTGAGAAGGTTTGTTGTAGTATGGTACGATCGCAAGCCCAGCAGCAAAACCACCAAAGTCTGCTACTTCTTTGACAAACTCGATCGAGTCACGTGTATCATTGGTACCTACACCTGCAATCAAAGGAACGCGTCCATTGACAATCTTTTGTACAGCTGCAAAGAGTTCCAACTCTTCATCGTGGGTTAAAGTTGGACTCTCAGCAGTCGTTCCAGCTAGAAGAATGCCGTCTGTGTGATGGGCCAATAAATGCTCAATCAAGGCTGGAATGGCATCAAAGTTGATAGAACCATCCTCATGGAAGGGGGTAATGAAGGCCGTGATGATTTTACACTCTTTTAAATCTTGATAAGACATGAAAACACCTCTCTATTTCAAAGAAGGAGTTCATCTGAACTCCTAAACGATATGACT
>CAUVRF010000066.1:0-8700 GCA_963554245.1 uncultured Streptococcus sp. | reverse complement strand
TTGAGGCCATCCAATCTCTAGAGCAGGTCGAAGCAAAGGAAGAAGAGCAAGAGCAAGCGAACAAGGAGACTGAGAGCAAGAAGGAACCTTATATCTACTATATCTTGCGTTTCGCAAATCTTGCTGACCTAGTTGCTTTTGCAAAGACTGTTAACTTCCAGATGGAAACATCTGAACTCTATAAGATGAATGACCACTATTATTTGACAATCTTAGTTGATGTGGAGAATCATCCTAGTCCATATGCAGCCTGGCTCTTGGCTCGTATGCGTGAATTTGCTGACGACAGTGATATCAGTCGTTCGGTTTTACAAGAGTATGGTCACATCTTGATCAATCACGACGCTGTGTTCGGTCTTCAAAAAATGAATTCATAGTTTTTAGAAATCAATTTTTACTTATCAGAAAAGGCGAATCAGATGATTCGTTTTTTTCTTTTCTTTTCTTTTCTTTTCTATCTATAAATAGTGGTTTTCTTGGATAGGAATTTTCACAAAATTCTGTTATAATGGCTATATCAGAAAATTTCTAGGAGACAAACATGACAGTTAAAATTGCTTTACTTGGATTTGGTACCGTTGCAAGTGGCGTACCTTTCCTCCTAAAGGAAAATGGAGAAAAAATTATCCAGTCAGCTCATTCAGAGATTGAAGTAGCCAAGGTATTGGTCAAGGATGAAGATGAAAAGAACCGCTTGCTTGCAGCAGGAAATGACTTTAACTTTGTAACCAATGTAGATGATATTTTAGCAGACAAGGACATTACTATCGTAGTGGAATTGATGGGGCGTATCGAACCAGCTAAAACCTTTATCACTCGTGCCTTAGAAGCTGGGAAACACGTTGTTACTGCCAACAAGGACCTTTTGGCTGTCCATGGCGCAGAATTGCTAGAAATCGCAAAAGAGCACAATGTGGCACTCTACTACGAAGCAGCAGTAGCTGGTGGGATTCCAATTCTTCGTACGTTGGCAAATTCGCTGGTTTCTGACAAAATCACTCGTGTCCTTGGCGTGGTTAACGGGACTTCTAACTTCATGATGACCAAGATGGTCGAAGAAGGCTGGTCCTACGAAGATGCTCTTGCTGAAGCACAACGCCTTGGGTTCGCAGAAAGCGACCCGACAAATGACGTAGATGGGATTGATGCTGCCTACAAGATGGTCATTTTGAGCCAGTTTGCCTTTGGGATGAAGGTTGCCTTTGCCGATGTAGCTCACAAGGGAATCCGCAACATCACACCTGAGGATGTGGCTGTAGCTCAAGAGCTTGGTTATGTAGTGAAATTGGTTGGTTCTATCGAAGAAACTCCTTCAGGTATTGCCGCAGAAGTGACCCCAACCTTCCTACCTAAAGCACACCCACTTGCTAGTGTGAATGGCGTGATGAACGCTGTCTTTGTTGAATCCATCGGTATCGGTGAGTCTATGTACTACGGACCAGGTGCTGGTCAAAAACCAACTGCAACAAGTGTTGTAGCAGATATTGTCCGTATCGTTCGTCGCTTGAATGATGGTACCATTGGTAAAGACTTCAACGAATACAGCCGTGACTTGGTCTTGGCTAATCCTGAGGATGTTAAAGCAAACTACTATTTCTCAATCTTGGCTCCAGACTCAAAAGGTCAGGTCTTGAAATTGGCTGAAATCTTCAACGCTCAAGATATTTCCTTCAAGCAAATCCTCCAAGATGGCAAAGAAGGTGATAAGGCGCGTGTTGTGATCATCACACACAAGATTAATAAAGCCCAGCTTGAAAATGTCTCAGCTGAATTGAAGAAGGTTTCAGAATTCGACCTCTTGAATACCTTCAAGGTGCTAGGAGAATAAGATGAAGATTATTGTACCTGCAACCAGTGCCAATATCGGTCCAGGTTTTGACTCGGTCGGTGTAGCTGTTACCAAGTATCTTCAAATTGAGGTCTGTGAAGAGCGGGATGAGTGGTTGATTGAACATCAGATTGGCAAATGGATTCCACACGATGAGCGCAACCTTTTACTCAAGATTGCTTTACAAATTGCACCTGACTTGCAACCAAGACGTTTGAAAATGACCAGTGATGTTCCCTTGGCACGTGGTTTGGGTTCTTCCAGCTCGGTTATTGTTGCTGGGATTGAACTAGCTAATCAATTGGGCAAGCTCAACTTGTCAGACAATGAAAAATTGCAGCTGGCGACCAAGATTGAAGGGCATCCTGACAATGTGGCTCCAGCTATCTATGGAAATCTTGTTGTTGCGAGCTCTGTTGACGGAGAAGTTTCAGCCATTGTGGCAGACTTCCCAGAGTGTGATTTTCTAGCCTACATCCCAAACTATGAATTGCGTACCAGAGACAGCCGCGGTGTCTTGCCTAAAAAGTTGTCCTACAAGGAAGCTGTTGCGGCAAGTTCGATTGCCAATGTTGCAGTTGCAGCCTTGTTGGCAGGAGACATGGTGACTGCTGGTCAGGCGATTGAGGGAGACATCTTCCACGAGCGCTATCGTCAAAGTCTGGTTCGTGAATTTACGACGATTAAGCAAGTAGCCAAAGAGAATGGTGCCTATGCAACCTATCTTTCTGGAGCTGGTCCGACAGTTATGGTTCTGGCTTCTCATGACAAGATGCCCAAGATTAAGGCTGAATTGCAAAAGCAGTCTTTCAAAGGCAAACTTCATGATTTGAAGGTGGATACCCAAGGTGTTCGTGTAGAAGCAAAATAAAGAATAGATGATAGGATGGGGAAACACTCGATTCGAGGGTTTCCTATCCTTTTTTTGAAAAGAAGTCTAGTTACAAACTTGATAAAGGAGAAACGAAGATGGCAGAAATTTATCTAGCAGGTGGTTGTTTTTGGGGTTTAGAGGAGTATTTTTCCCGAATTTCTGGAGTGCTAGCAACCAGTGTTGGCTACGCCAATGGGCAGGTCGAAACGACTAATTACCAGCTGCTCAAGGAAACAGACCATGCAGAGACTGTTCAAGTAATTTATGATGAGAAGGCAGTGTCACTTAGAGAAATTTTACTTTATTATTTCCGTGTTATTGATCCCTTGTCTATTAACCAACAAGGGAATGACCGTGGTCGCCAATATCGAACGGGAATCTATTATCAGGATGAAGCAGACTTGCCAGCTATCTACACAGTGGTGCAGGAGCAGGAGCGTATGCTGGGTCGAAAGATTGCAGTAGAAGTGGAGAAACTTCGCCACTACATTTTGGCTGAAGACTACCACCAAGACTATCTCAAGAAAAATCCTTCAGGTTATTGTCATATCGATGTGACCGATGCTGAGAAGCCATTGATTGACGCATCTAACTATGAAAAGCCTAGTCAAGAGGTGTTAAAGGAAAGTTTAACTGAAGAGTCTTACCGTGTTACGCAAGAAGCTGCTACAGAGGCTCCATTTAGTAATGCTTATGACCAGACCTTTGAAGAAGGGATTTATGTAGACATCACGACGGGTGAACCGCTTTTTTTCGCTAAGGATAAGTTTGCCTCAGGTTGTGGTTGGCCAAGTTTTAGTCGTCCGATTTCTAAGGAATTGATTCACTATTACAAGGATTTGAGCCATGGAATGGAGCGAATCGAGGTTCGTTCTCGGTCAGGAAATGCTCACTTGGGTCATGTCTTTACAGATGGACCACAGGAATTAGGTGGCCTCCGTTACTGTATTAATTCTGCTTCCTTACGCTTTATAGCCAAGGATGAGATGGAAAAAGCAGGATATGGCTATCTATTACCTTACTTAAACAAATAAAACTGAGAGGGTGGGGCTTCCCACTTTCTTCATTTCCAGAATAAGAATAGAAGGGATTTATGAAACACTTACTATCTTACTTCAAACCCTACATCAAAGAGTCGATTCTAGCACCCCTGTTCAAGCTGCTAGAAGCTGTTTTTGAACTCTTGGTTCCCATGGTGATTGCTGGGATTGTTGACCAGTCCTTGCCCCAGAGAGATCAGGGACACCTCTGGATGCAGATTGGCCTGCTCCTTATCTTTGCAGTGATTGGCGTTTTAGTGGCCTTGATAGCCCAGTTTTACTCAGCCAAGGCAGCGGTTGGATTCGCCAAAGAACTGACAGACGACCTTTATCGTCATATTCTTTCCTTACCCAAGGACAGCAGAGATCGTTTGACAACTTCTAGCTTGGTGACTCGCTTGACTTCGGATACTTACCAAATTCAGACTGGTATCAATCAATTCCTGCGCCTCTTTTTGAGAGCGCCTATTATCGTTTTTGGAGCCATTTTTATGGCCTATCGCATCTCGGCTGAGCTGACTTTCTGGTTCTTAGTCATGGTTGTCATTCTGACCATTGTCATTGTCGGTCTCTCTCGACTGGTCAATCCTCTCTACAGTAGTCTCAGAAAGAAAACGGACCAGCTGGTTCAGGAAACGCGCCAGCAATTGCAAGGCATGCGAGTTATTCGTGCTTTTGGCCAGGAAAAACGAGAGTTACAGATTTTTCAAACCCTTAACCAAGTCTATGCTAGATTACAAGAAAAGACAGGCTTCTGGTCTAGTTTATTAACACCTCTGACCTATCTGATTGTCAATGGAACTCTCCTCGTCATCATCTGGCAGGGCTATATTTCTATTCAAGGAGGTTTACTTAGCCAAGGTGCTCTTATCGCCCTTATCAACTACCTCTTGCAGATTTTGGTGGAATTGGTTAAGCTCGCCATGCTGATAAATTCCCTCAATCAGTCCTATATCTCAGCCAAGCGAATTGAGGAAGTTTTTACTGAGACTCCAGAAGATATCCATTCAGAATTAGATCAAAAGCAAGTTACCAGTAATCAGGTTTTACAAATCAAAGAGTTAACCTTTACCTATCCTGATGCGGCTCAGCCTTCTCTTAGAGACATTTCCTTTGATATGAAGCAAGGGCAAATCCTTGGTATCATCGGAGGAACTGGTTCTGGTAAATCAAGCTTGGTGCAAGTTTTGCTTGGACTTTATCCAGTAGATAAGGGAAGCATTGACCTTTATCGAAATGGACGTAGTCCTCGTAATCTTGAGCAGTGGCGGTCTTGGATTGCCTATGTGCCCCAAAAGGTCGAACTCTTTAAAGGAACTATTCGTTCCAACTTGACTCTAGGTTTCAATCAAGAAGTATCTGACCAAGAACTCTGGCAGGCCTTGGAGATTGCGCAAGCTAAGGATTTTGTCAGTGAAAAGGAAGGACTTTTGGATGCCCTAGTTGAGGCAGGAGGACGAAATTTCTCAGGCGGACAAAAACAAAGGTTGTCTATCGCCCGAGCAGTCCTGCGCCAAGCTCCGTTTCTCATCCTAGATGATGCAACCTCGGCCCTCGACACCATTACCGAGTCCAAGCTCTTGAAATCTATTCGAGAAAATTTGCCAAACACGAGCTTAATCTTGATTTCTCAACGGACTTCGACGCTTCAGATGGCTGACCAGATTCTTCTCTTGGAAAAAGGTGAGTTACTAGCTGTTGGCAAGCACGATGACTTGATGAAATCCAGCCAAGTCTATCGGGAAATCAATGCATCCCAACATGGAAAGGAGGACTAGCATGAGACGACAAACCGCAAACCAGACGCTCAAACGTTTAGCCGTAGATTTAGCAAGCCATCCCTTCCTCCTTTTCCTAGCCTTTCTAGGAACTATTGCCCAGGTTGCCTTATCAATCTACCTACCTATTCTGATCGGGCAGGTCATTGACCAGGTTCTAGTGGCTGGTTCTTCGCTAGTTTTTTGGCAGATTTTTCTCCAGATGCTCTTGGTGGTAATAGGAAATACTCTGGTACAATGGGCCAATCCTCTCCTCTATAATCGTCTAATTTTCTCTTATACCAGAGACTTGCGAGAGCGAATTATCCATAAGCTCCATCGTTTACCGATTGCTTTTGTGGATAGGCAAGGTAGTGGGGAGATGGTCAGTCGTGTAACCACGGATATCGAACAGTTGGCGGCTGGCTTGACCATGATTTTTAACCAATTTTTCATTGGCGTTTTGATGATTTTGGTTAGTATTCTAGCCATGCTCCAAATTCACCTCCTCATGACCCTCTTGGTCTTGCTGTTGACGCCCCTGTCCATGGTGATTTCACGCTTTATTGCAAAACGGTCTTATCATCTCTTCCAGAAACAAACAGAGACCAGGGGGATTCAGACTCAGTTGATTGAAGAATCGCTTAGCCAGCAAACTATTATCCAGTCTTTCAATGCTCAGACAGAGTTTATCCAAAGACTGCACGAGGCGAATGCCAACTACTCAGGCTATTCTCAGTCAGCTATCTTTTATTCATCAACGGTTAATCCTTCGACTCGCTTTGTCAATGCGCTCATTTATGCCCTTCTTGCTGGAGTGGGAGCCTATCGTATCATGATGGGGTCCACCTTGACCATTGGGCGTTTAGTGACTTTTTTGAATTACGTCCAACAGTACACCAAGCCCTTTAATGATATTTCTTCAGTACTAGCTGAATTGCAAAGTGCTCTCGCTTGCGCAGAGCGCGTCTATGCTGTCTTAGAAAGTCCAGAGGTGGCTGAAACAGGTAAGGAAGTCTTGACCAGTGACCAAGTCAAGGGAGCCATTTCCTTTAAACAGGTCTCTTTTGGCTACAATCCTGAAAGGATCTTGATTAAGGATTTGTCTATCGATATTCCAGCTGGTAGTAAGGTGGCCATCGTTGGTCCGACAGGTGCTGGTAAATCAACCCTCATCAATCTCCTCATGCGTTTTTATCCCATCAACTCGGGAGATATCTTGCTAGACGGTCACTCGATTTATGACTATACCCGAGCATCATTGAGACAGCAGTTTGGCATGGTGCTCCAAGAAACCTGGCTCAAGCAAGGGACCATTCATGACAATATTGCCTTTGGCAAACCGGATGCCAGTCGAGAGCAGGTGATTGCTGCTGCAAAAGCAGCCAATGCCGACTTTTTCATCCAACAGTTACCCCAAGGCTATGATACCAAACTGGAAAATGCAGGTGAATCTCTCTCTGTCGGTCAGGCTCAGCTTTTGACCATCGCGCGTGTTTTTCTAGCTATTCCCAAAATTCTCATCCTAGACGAGGCGACTTCCTCTATCGATACACGGACAGAAGTGCTGGTACAGGATGCCTTTGCCAAACTCATGAAGGGGCGAACAAGCTTTATCATTGCCCACCGCTTGTCTACCATTCAGGATGCGGATCTGATTCTAGTCTTGGTGGATGGTGATATCGTGGAGCATGGCAATCATCAGGATCTCATGGCCCGAAAGGGCAAGTACTACCAAATGCAAAAAGCGGCAGCATTTAGCTCTGAATAAGTCATTCCTATCCATTTTAAAATATTAATGACACTAAAAGTTGCCTTCGGGTGACTTTTTTGTTACAATAGCTAGAAAAAATCAAGGCCTTAGAAGGAGAAAAATAATGAAAGTCTATCAGCATGTAAATATCGTGACTTGTGACCAAGATTTCCATGTGCATCTGGATGGTATCTTGGCTGTTAAGAATTCTCAAATCTTCTATGTTGGTCAAGAGAAGCAAGAGATTCTAGATCAAGCTGAGCAGATTATAGACTATCAGGGAGCCTGGATGATGCCTGGTTTGGTTAATTGCCACACCCATTCAGCTATGACAGGCTTGAGAGGGATCAGAGATGATAGCAATCTCCATGAATGGCTCAATGACTATATCTGGCCAGCAGAAGCAGGCTTTACTCCTGACATGACTACCAAGGCGGTCAAAGAGGCTCTGACAGAGATGCTCCAGTCAGGAACAACAACCTTCAATGATATGTATAATCCCAATGGTGTGGATATTGAAAGAATTTATCAGGCAGTCAAGGCATCTAAGATGCGTTGTTATTTCTCACCGACCCTCTTTTCTTCAGAGACAGAAACGACTGCTGAGACTATAAGCAGAACACGATCCATTATAGAAGAAATCTTAGAATATAAAAATCCAAATTTCAAGGTTATGGTAGCACCCCATTCTCCATACAGTTGTAATCAAGACTTGCTGCAAGCGAGTTTAGACATGGCAAAAGAGCTGAATATTCCTATCCATATCCATGTAGCGGAGACCAAGGAGGAATCAGGAATTATCCTCAAACGATACGGTAAACGCCCCCTCGCCTTTCTAGAAGAACTAGGTTACTTAGATCATCCGTCTGTCTTTGCTCACGGGGTTGAACTAAACGAGAGAGAAATTGAACGCTTGGCAACTTCTCATGTGGCTATCGCCCACAATCCTATCAGTAATCTAAAACTGGCCTCAGGAATCGCTCCAATCATCCAACTCCAAAAAGCAGGAGTAGCAGTGGGAATTGCGACTGACTCGGTTGCTTCCAATAATAATCTAGATATGTTTGAGGAAGGACGGACCGCAGCTCTCTTACAGAAAATGAAGAGTGGAGATGCCAGCCAGTTTCCAATCGAGACAGCCCTTAAGGCACTGACAATCGAAGGGGCTAAGGTTCTAGGAATGGAAAAGCAGATAGGAAGTCTAGAAGTCGGCAAGCAGGCAGATTTTCTGGTTATTCAACCTAAGGGAAAAATCCATCTTCAACCTCAGGAAAATATGCTTTCTCACCTCGTATACGCAGTTAAATCCAGTGATGTTGATGATGTCTATATTGCAGGAGAGCAGGTTGTCAAGCAAGGCAAAGTTTTGACAGTAGAAATTTAAAAAAATTTTAAAAAAGTTTGCAAAAATCTTGCATTCTTTTTTTGTCTATGCTATACTTATATAC
>CAUVRF010000065.1:0-8716 GCA_963554245.1 uncultured Streptococcus sp. | reverse complement strand
GATGGAGAACAGTTTTATAGGAGTTTACAACAATTGATGGAGGATTCTCAGTTTGCGTGTAGGCGTAGAGAAGATGAATTGCAGTACCATGAAGAGGTGTTAGATAGGGATTATCGTAAAAAGCAAGACGAGTTAGAACAGACAATCGGAGATTTAAGGAGGTCATATGCTCGCACCATTAAATGAATATTACACAGATGAGGAATATGAATTTGCTTTACGTCAGATGTATCGCATGATGGAGAGGGATAGAATCTATACAATGGCGACAGTAATCTTAAAGGAAAAAAATTCTTTGCAAACCAACTATAAAGAAAAAGTGAGAGAAAGTGCAGAGGAGACAAAAGTCGCTATTGGGAAAATAAAATCGCAGATGGATACGGCCATAAAAGGTCAGGTAAAGAAAAAGTTGGAAGAAGTGACAACGGAGAAGCTATCTCAGTATGATTCCATTTGCTAATTTTATAGTGAGTAAATAGAAGAATGACTACAAACTGCACAGAGCAGTTTTTTTGCTCTTGCTTTTCCTATGAAAAATCTCTGCAAGCTCTTTCAAAATATGGTAAAATGGAAGCAGTAGAATTAGAAAAGGAAATCGATTATGAAATTTCTTGAATTAAATAAAAAACGTCATGCGACTAAGCATTTTACTGATAAACCGGTAGATCCCAAAGATGTGCGTACGGCTATCGAAATCGCAACCTTGGCCCCAAGTGCCCACAACAGCCAGCCATGGAAGTTTGTGGTTGTTCGTGAGAAAAATGCTGAATTGGCAAAATTGGCTTATGGTTCGAACTTTGAGCAGGTATCGTCAGCGCCAGTGACCATTGCCTTGTTTACAGATACAGACCTTGCCAAACGCGCTCGCAAGATTGCCCGAGTTGGCGGTGCAAAGAATTTCTCAGAAGAGCAACTTCAATACTTTATGAAAAATTTGCCTGCCGAGTTTGCGCGTTACAATGAACAACAAGTCAGCGACTACTTGGCTCTTAATGCAGGACTAGTAGCTATGAACTTGGTTCTTGCACTGACTGACCAGGGAATTGGTTCAAACATTATCCTTGGTTTTGATAAATCAAAAGCCAATGAGGTTTTGAACATCGAAGACCGTTTCCGCCCAGAACTCTTGATTACGGTAGGTTACACAGACGAAAAATTGGAACCAAGCTACCGCTTGCCAGTAGATGAAATCATCGAGAAAAGATAGAAAGAAGAAAAAATGACAGCAATTGATTTTACAGCAGAAGTAGAAAAACGCAAAGAAGACCTCTTGGCTGACTTGTTTAGCCTTTTGGAAATCAACTCAGAACGTGACGACAGCAAGGCTGACGCTCAGCATCCATTTGGACCTGGCCCAGTAAAAGCCTTGGAAAAATTCCTTGAAATCGCAAACCGTGACGGCTACCCAACTAAGAATGTCGATAACTATGCCGGACATTTTGAGTTTGGTGAAGGAGAAGAAGTTCTCGGAATCTTTGCCCATATGGACGTGGTGCCAGCTGGTAGCGGTTGGGACACAGACCCTTATACACCAACTATCAAAGATGGCCGCCTCTATGCGCGTGGTGCTTCAGATGACAAGGGTCCTACAACAGCTTGTTACTATGGCTTGAAAATCATCAAAGAATTGGGCCTTCCAACTTCTAAGAAAGTTCGCTTTATTGTCGGGACAGACGAAGAATCAGGCTGGGCAGACATGGACTACTATTTCGAGCACGTAGGACTTACAAAACCAGACTTCGGTTTCTCTCCTGATGCTGAGTTCCCTATCATCAATGGTGAAAAAGGAAATATCACGGAATACCTCCACTTTGCAGGTAAAAATGCGGGTGCTGCCCGTCTTCATAGCTTTACAGGTGGTTTACGTGAAAATATGGTGCCTGAATCAGCAACAGCAGTTGTTTCAGGTGATTTGGCTGACTTGCAAGCTAAACTAGATGCCTTTGTTGCAGAACACAAACTTAGAGGAGAACTCCAAGAAGAAGCTGGCCAATACAAGGTGACGATTATTGGTAAATCAGCCCACGGTGCTATGCCTGCTTCAGGTGTCAATGGTGCGACTTACCTAGCTCTTTTCCTCAGCCAGTTTGACTTTGCTGGTCCAGCAAAAGACTACCTTGAAATCGCTGGTAAGATTCTCTTGAACGACCATGAGGGTGAAAATCTCAAGATTGCTCATGTGGATGAAAAGATGGGTGCCCTTTCTATGAATGCGGGTGTCTTCCGCTTTGACGAAGCAAGTGCTGACAATACCATTGCCCTCAACTTCCGTTATCCAAAAGGAACAAGCCCAGAGCAAATCAAGTCAATCCTAGAAAACTTGCCAGTTGCTTCTGTTAGCCTTTCTGAACATGGTCATACACCTCACTATGTACCGATGGAAGATCCACTTGTGCAAACCTTGTTGAATGTTTATGAAAAACAAACTGGGCTTCAAGGTCACGAACAAGTCATCGGAGGTGGAACCTTTGGTCGCTTGCTGGAACGTGGGGTTGCCTATGGTGCGATGTTCCCAGACTCAATTGACACTATGCACCAAGCCAACGAATTTATCGCCTTGGACGATCTCTTCCGAGCAGCAGCAATCTATGCAGAAGCTATTTATGAATTGATCAAATAATCATTTAGAAGTCTGAGATTTTATGCTTAGACTTCTTTTTGGAGGGAAAACAGATGTCTCAAATCGAAAGAATCAAGCAAGCCATTATGGCGGATCCACAGAATACCAGCTATACAGAACGCGGAATCGAACCTCTCTTTGCAGCGCCAACAACTGCTCGTATCAATATTGTCGGTCAAGCTCCGGGCTTTAAAACGCAAGAAGCTGGAATTTATTGGAAGGATAAGAGTGGTGATCGTCTGCGTGAGTGGCTAGGTGTTGATGAAGACACCTTTTACAATTCGGGGTTGTTTGCAGTTATTCCCATGGACTTTTATTTCCCAGGACATGGAAAATCAGGCGACCTTCCACCCCGTAAGGGCTTTGCCGAAAAATGGCATCCACAACTCCTCAAGGAATGTCCAAATATTGAATTGACCCTTTTGATTGGACAATATGCCCAAGCCTATTATTTACAGGAGAAAATCAGTGGCAAGGTGACAGAAAGGGTAAAACATTACCAGAACTACTTGCCGACCTATTTCCCACTAGTTCATCCCTCACCACGAAATCAAATCTGGATGGCTAAAAATCCTTGGTTTGAGTCAGAAGTAGTGCCAGAGTTGCAAAGAAGAATTAAAACGATTTTATAGTCAATGAAAATCAAAGAGCAAACTAGGAAGCTAGCCGCAGGCTGCTCAAAGTACAGCTTTGAGGTTGTGGATAGAACTGACGAAGTCAGTAACCATACCTACGGTAAGGCGACGCTGACGTGGTTTGAATTTGATTTTCGAAGAGTATTAGGAGAAAAAGAATGAAAGAAATAGCCTTCGATGAATTTTATCAGCTTTACCAAAATGGTCAGCTTTCTCTAGTGGACGTGAGAGAAATAGAAGAGTTCAAGATGCTTCATTTAGAAGGTGCACACAACTTACCGCTTAGTCAACTGGCTGATACTTATGAGCAGTTGGACAAGGAGCAGTTACATTATGTTATTTGTAAATCTGGGATGAGATCAGCTCGTGCTTGCCAGTTCTTAGAGGAGCATGGATATAAGGTCATCAATGTTCAAGGTGGCATGACGGCCTTTGAAAATCTTTAAAATTTTGCATTTCTCCTACTTGGTGTGTACTAGGTAGGAGAATTTTGTTTTTAGATAATTCTTATTTTTAAAAATATTGAAAACATTCAATATTTATTTCGTGATGCTTTTTTCATACTCTTATTCGTGATATACTAGGTCAGTATTTTAGAATATGAAGGAGATTCTTTATGGCTAAAAAAGGTGCCCTAACAGGTTTGCTCCTGTTTGGAATATTTTTTGGTGCGGGGAACTTGATTTTTCCGCCTTCTCTAGGTGCCCTATCTGGAGAACAGTTTCTTCCTGCCATCGCAGGTTTTGTATTTTCGGGTGTTGGGATTGCTGTCCTAACGCTCATCATCGGAACGCTCAATCCTAAAGGATACATTCACGAGATTTCTAAGAAAATCTCACCTTGGTTTGCGACACTTTATCTTGCAGTCCTCTATCTATCAATTGGTCCCTTCTTTGCCATTCCACGTACAGCCACAACAGCTTACGAAGTCGGGATTAGCCCCCTTTTATCAGATGCGAATAAAGGACTTGGATTGATTGTCTTTACTATACTGTATTTTGCAGCAGCTTATTTGATCTCGCTCAATCCATCAAAGATTTTGGATCGGATCGGACGTATCTTGACACCAGTCTTTGCGATTTTGATTGTTATCTTGGTTGTTCTGGGAGCTTTCAAATACGGTGGAACAAGTCCTCAAGCTGCTTCAGCTGCTTATCAAGCTTCTGCCTTTGGTACAGGTTTCCTAGAAGGTTATAATACCTTGGATGCTCTTGCTTCAGTGGCTTTTAGTGTGATTGCTGTTCAAACCTTGAAACAACTTGGATTTTCAAGTAAGAAAGAGTACATTTCAATTATTTGGGTGGTTGGTATCGTTGTAGCTCTTGCCTTTAGCGCTCTTTACATCGGTTTAGGATTCCTTGGAAATCACTTCCCGGTAACAGCAGAAGCGATGAAGGGTGGAACACCAGGTGTTTATATCTTGTCGCAAGCTACTCAAGAAATCTTTGGTTCAACAGCTCAACTCTTCCTTGCTGTTATGGTCACTGTAACCTGCTTCACAACGACAGTTGGCTTGATTGTGTCGACAGCAGAGTTCTTTAACGGTCGTTTCCCACAAATCAGCTACAAGGTCTATGCAACTGCCTTTACCTTGATTGGATTTGCTATTGCAAACCTTGGTCTTGATGCCATTATTAAGTATTCAGTTCCAGTACTGGTAATCTTGTACCCAATCACCATCGCCATTGTGATGATTGTGATTGTTAATAAGTTTGTCGCCCTATCAAAACCAGGTATGCAGTTAACTATTGGGCTTGTTACAGCGATTGCTCTTGCAAGCGTCCTTGGAAGCTCTTTTAAGATTGAGTTTCTAGCAAATCTCGTTAATGCTCTTCCGTTTGCAGCTGCCTCTCTTCCATGGCTAGTGCCAGCTATTATCGGAATCTTGCTTTCATTGGTTCTACCAAACAAACAAGAGAGTGACGTTTTTGAGATGGAATAAAAAAATTCTTGGTCATCGACCAAGAATTTTTTGTATGAGCACGACTCATTAGTTGGTTTGTTCAGTATAACCAGCTTCTTTAAGCATTTTTTTCGAGGCAGCAAAGCTTACACGGTTTCCAATACCAGAATATTCGTTCGGCATTGCTTTTTTCAATTCGTCAAGACTCGCGACAGTCATGTCAACCTCTATGTTTTGGATAACTTTTTCGTCTTGAATTTCAACTTTTTGTGTAACCCCTTTGACCCCTTCATAACCTTTATAAGTATCGTCAACAATTTTCTTAATACCTTCCGCGGTATTATTAAGTTTTTCAGGGTCAAGTACATTATGAACAGTTTGTTTTACAACGTCATCTCCCTTCACAGTATAAATCAAGGTCGAATCAATCCCTGGCTTAGTTTTGTTTACAAAGGTATGTGTTTTAGTCGTTTCTTTCTTCTCAGAAGATTGCTCAGTGCTTTGTTTGCTCTCACTTGACTGAGTTGTTGTGTCTTCTTTGCTACTGCTGCTAGCAGGTGTTGATGCTTGTTTGGAACATCCGAGTAGGAGGACAAGTGAAGCCACAAGGGCTAGTGAGGTTTTAACATAAGTTTTCATAGAATTTCCTTTCGCAATCAAAGTATTTTGTATTATAACATGATTCTACTACAAAATCAACTAGACCTCCCCTCTCATCTGACCTGACATGGCAACGAATAGAAACTAGTCTGACGATTAAAGTTTTCTCGCTCTATTTCAAAGAACTTTTATCCTATTCATTGAAAAGTGGATGAAGTTTCAAATGCACTTTTTATGGGATTGGGAGGAATCTATTGGACTCATCGGTCAGGACTATAAAAAAATCCCCCAAGAGTTAGAGTTGTGTCTAACTTTTGGGGTGGACCTATACTAGTCTATTTGGAATTTTAGGAGATTAGTTCGCCTTTTCAGTGAATCCCATTGTCTCTAGTCCATTTTTAGAGATTGAGAAACTGACACGATTTCCAATACCAGGATATTCTTCAGGGAGTGCTTTTCTAAGTTCGTCAAGGCTTGCAGTTGAGAAATCAACTTCGAGATCTTGAACAACTTTTTCGTCTTGAATTTCAACTTTTTGTGTAACCCCTTTGACCCCTTCGTAACCTTTATAAGTATCGTCAACAATTTCCTTAATACCTTCCGCGGTATTATTAAGTTTTTCAGGGTCAAGTACATTATGAACAGTTTGTTTTACAACGTCATCTCCCTTCACAGTATAAGTCAAGGTAGAATGAATCCCAGGTTTGCTATTGTGGACAAATGTGTGAGTTTCTGTCTCATCTTTCTTTTCAGATGATTGTTGACTGCTTTGTTTGGTCTCGCTTGACTGAGTTGTTGTGTCTTCTTTGGTACTGCTGCTAGCAGGTGTAGATGCTTGTTTGGAGCATCCGAGCAGGAGGACAAGTGAAGCCACTAGGGCTAGTGAAGTTTTAACAAGAGTTTTCATAAAATTTCCTTTCATAATCAAAGCATTTTGTATTATAACATGGATCTATAGTGAAAGCAACTAAACACAGTTTTTCTTCTTTTGAGAAGGAGTCTGACTAGAAAAATGTTATAATGGTAGGAAAGAGGTGAAGAAATGAATCAAACTGTAAACTATATCAAAGAATTAACTGCTATTGCATCTCCAACGGGCTTTACTCGTGAGATTTCAGACTACCTAGTCCATACTTTAGAAGAGCTTGGTTACCAGCCTGTTCGCACAGCCAAGGGTGGTGTCAATGTGACCATTAAAGGTCAAAATGATGAACAACAACGTTATGTGACTGCCCACGTGGATACACTCGGAGCTATTGTCCGTGCTGTCAAACCAGACGGTCGTCTCAAATTAGATCGTATCGGTGGTTTTCCTTGGAACATGATTGAAGGGGAGAACTGTACGGTTCATGTGGCTAGCACAGGTCAAAAGGTATCTGGAACCATCCTTATCCACCAGACTTCTTGTCATGTCTACAAGGATGCAGGAACTGCAGAACGCACACAGGACAATATGGAAGTGCGTTTGGATGCAAAAGTAACCAATGAAAAAGAAACTCGTGCTCTTGGGATTGAGGTCGGCGACTTTATCAGTTTTGACCCGCGGACAGTCGTGACAGAGACTGGTTTTATCAAGTCCCGTCACTTGGATGATAAAGTCAGCGCAGCGATTTTGCTCAATCTTCTTCGTGTTTATAAGGAAGAGGGGATTGCATTGCCAGTAACAACTCATTTTGCTTTTTCAGTCTTTGAAGAGGTGGGCCACGGTGCCAACTCCAATATTCCAGCTCAGGTAGTAGAATATCTAGCTGTAGATATGGGAGCTATGGGCGATGACCAGCAGACGGATGAGTATACAGTGTCTATCTGTGTCAAGGATGCTTCGGGTCCCTATCACTACGACTTCCGTCGACATTTAGTGGCTTTGGCAAAGGAGCAAGATATTCCATTTAAACTCGACATTTATCCATTTTACGGTTCGGATGCTTCGGCAGCTATGTCAGCAGGAGCAGAGGTCAAGCATGCCCTCCTTGGAGCTGGTATTGAGTCCAGTCACTCTTACGAACGAACACACATTGATTCAGTAGTGGCGACTGAGCGTATGGTCGATGCTTACCTCAAGAGTGCATTGGTAGACTAATATGTGCTTGATTTGTCAAAGAATTGAATGGATCAAGGCAGGGGAAAATCCCTACTTTGTAAAAGAACTAGAAACAGGCTATGTTGTTATTGGAGACCACCAATACTTTAAGGGTTATACCTTATTTCTAGCAAAAGAGCATGTCACAGAACTCCACCATATGGAGACTTCTGTAAAACTTCGTTTTCTAGAGGAAATGAGTCTGGTTCAAGAAGCTGTTGCCAAAGCGTTAAAAGCTGAAAAGATGAACATCGAACTTCTAGGAAATGGAGATGCCCACGCTCACTGGCACCTCTTTCCAAGACGATCAGGTGATATGAGGGGTCATGGATTGAATGGCCGTGGTCCAGTCTGGTGGGTGCCCTGGGAAGAAATGGCGGCAGAAGATTGCCAAGTGAAATCCCATGAATTGGAACAAATGATTAAAGCCTTATCCGATGAATTAGAGAAGCACGTGGTCTAAGAGAGGAAGTAAAAAATGAAAAAAAGATATATCGTTTTATCTGGTTTGCTAGCAGTAACCCTAGCAGCATGTTCTCAAGAACAACCTAAAAATGAAGAAAATACTCAAAAAACGGAACAAACTAGCCAATCTGAAGGGACTGTAGGAAGCAAATCTCAAGCGTCTAGTCAGAAGAAGGCAGAAGTTGTCAATAAGGGAGACCACTATAGTATACAAGGGAAATACGATGAAATCGTCGTAGCTAATAAGCACTATCCTTTGTCAAAAGACTATAATCCAGGCGAAAATCCAACAGCCAAGGCAGAGTTGGTCAAACTCATCGCAGCAATGCAAGCAGCTGGCTACCCAATCAGCGATCATTACAGTGGTTTTAGAAGTTATGAAACTCAAACCAAACTTTATCAAGACTATGTGA
>CAUVRF010000064.1:0-8971 GCA_963554245.1 uncultured Streptococcus sp. | reverse complement strand
AACTTTCTCACAAAGCACGAAGCTTGGGTCATCGACGGCAACTACTCTTGGTGTTACTATGAAGAAAGAATGCAGGAAGCTGACCACATCATCTTTCTCAATTTTTCACCATGGACTTGTCTCTTTCGAGCCTTTAAACGGTATCTCACTTACCGAGGCAAGGTCCGAGAAAGTATGGCTGCAGGTTGCCCTGAACGCTTTGACTGGGACTTTATCCGATGGATTCTCTGGGATGGGCGGACAAAGAATGCTAAAGAACGCTACAAGGGGATTCAAGAAACCTACCCTGAGAAAGTAATTGTCCTCAAGTCGCAAAAGGATATGGATTACTTCTTAGAAAATCTCGCGCATAACAAGAAAAACCAACGTACCTAACGTTGGTTTTTTGCTATTACCCAATCACACTTCCGTTTGGTACCGCTGGATCAACTGTGATAAGGGTTAATTGTCCATCATGTTCAGCTGAGAGGATCATTCCTTGACTGACATATTTTTTCATCATCTTACGCGGTTTAAGGTTGGCAACGATTTGGACTTTCTTGCCGACCAATTCTTGCTCATTTAGATAGTATTTTGCAATTCCTGAGAGGATTTGTCGGTCTTCGCCATCACCAGCATCTAGGCGGAATTGGAGCAACTTATCAGAACCTTCTACTTTAGACACTTCTTTGACTTCTGCGACACGGATTTCAACCTTATCAAAGTCTTCAAACTTGATTTCATCCTTGTTTAGTTTGAGTTCAACTTCATCTGGATTCCATTCTTTTTCGACTGCTGGTTTGTTGCTTTCCATTTGTTCCTTGATATAGGCAATCTCTTCTTCCATGTCCAGACGTGGGAAGATTGGTGTTCCTTTGGCAACAACAGTCACACCTGTAGGGAAATCTGCCAAGCTCAAGTTTTCTAGGCTAGAAACTTCTGCTAGACCAAGTTGTGCCAATACAGCGCGACTAGTTTCCATCATAAATGGTTCAATCAAGTGAGCTACGACACGAAGGCTGGCTGCCAAATGGCTCATGACACTTGCCAACTGGTCACGAAGGGCTTCATCCTTAGCCAAGACCCATGGAGCTGTCTCATCGATGTATTTGTTGGTACGTGAGATAAGAGTCCATACTGCTTCAAGGGCACGTGGATAGTCAACTGCTTCCATGTGTGTATGGTAGTCCGCGATTGATTGTTCTGCAACCTCAGAAAGAGCATTATCAAACTCTGTTACACCCTCTACATAGGCAGGGATTTGACCATCAAAGTACTTGTTGATCATGGAAACCGTACGGTTAAGGAGGTTTCCTAGGTCATTTGCCAATTCATAGTTGATACGACCTACATAGTCCTCGGGAGTGAAGGTTCCATCTGAACCAACTGGAAGGCTACGCATGAGGTAGTATCGAAGTGGATCCAGTCCATAGCGCTCTACTAACATTTCAGGGTAAACGACATTCCCTTTAGACTTAGACATCTTGCCGTCTTTCATGACAAACCAACCGTGGGCAATCAAGCGATCAGGCAATTTCATATCCAACATCATAAGAAGGATTGGCCAGTAGATTGAGTGGAAACGAAGAATGTCTTTTCCGACCATGTGGAAGACCGTTCCATTCCAGAATTTATCATAGTTAGCATGATCATCTTGACCGTAACCAAGAGCAGTCGCATAGTTGAGAAGGGCATCGATCCAAACATAGACAACGTGTTTTGGATTGGATGGGACTGGAACACCCCAGGTAAAGGTTGTACGAGAAACCGCTAAGTCTTCCAAACCTGGCTCAATAAAGTTACGCAACATTTCATTGAGACGACCATCTGGAGTGATGAAGTCAGGGTGCGATTTGAAAAATTCTACCAAACGGTCTTGGTATTTGCTGAGGCGAAGGAAGTAAGATTCTTCAGATACCCATTCAACCTCGTGACCTGATGGAGCGATACCGCCCGTCACATTTCCAGCTTCGTCACGGAAAACTTCCGCAAGCTGGCTTTCTGTAAAGAATTCCTCATCTGATACTGAATACCAACCAGAATATTCGCCCAAGTAGATATCATCTTGAGCAAGCAAGCGTTCAAAGACCTGTGCTACAACTTTTTCATGGTAATCATCCGTTGTACGAATGAATTTATCATATGAGATATCAAGTAATTGCCAGAGTTCTTTGACGCCAACCGCCATCCCATCAACATAGGCTTGTGGTGTGATGCCAGCTTCTTCCGCTTTTTGCTGGATTTTCTGACCATGCTCGTCAAGACCTGTCAGATAAAAGACATCGTAGCCCATGAGGCGTTTGTAGCGAGCTAGGACATCACAAGCGATGGTTGTGTAGGCAGAACCGATATGAAGTTTACCAGATGGATAGTATATCGGTGTTGTAATATAAAAATTCTTTTCAGACATAATTTTTCCTTTCCAGGCAAATGAAACCTGTTTTTCTAACACTTCATTATATCATATTTTTAGTGATTTTCGATAGGAAAATCCATACAAAAACAAGACGAACAAATGTCCATCTTATTTTTTCTGCTCTATATCTTATTCATAACGAAGGGCTTCGATTGGATCGAGCTTAGAGGCTTTATTAGCTGGCAAGACTCCAAATATCATACCAACGCTGGCTGACACAGCCAAGCTAAAGAGAGCGATTGGGAGGGAAACCCCAACTTCGATACCTGCAATCATGTTTTGGAGCAGCACTCCGGCTAACATAGTCATTCCAGCAGCAATTCCAAGACCGATGACACCACCTAGCAAGGTCAAAATCATGGATTCAATCAAAAACTGTACCAAGATATTAGCCCTTGTAGCTCCGAGAGCTTTCCGCAGACCAATCTCACGCGTGCGTTCTGTTACCGAAACCAGCATGATATTCATAACACCAGTTCCCCCGACAAAGAGAGAGATTCCTGCGATGGCACTGATAATAGTGGTCATAAAACCAAATAGTTGTTGTACCTCTTGGAAGGCGGCAGTTGCGTCCGCAACTTGGTACTCCCCTTGCTGAAGACCTGCAATCTCAGTCAGTTTTCGAGCCAACTCCGGACCCAAGGTCCGCGTTAGACTAGTATCATTGACACGAAAGACGATGTTCGAGATTTCATCAGTATTAAAATTGGCTGCGAGGGAGATATTAGTCGTAATTGGAAGACCACCAATCCCAAAGGCTTTAGCAGTTTTAGCTTCATTGCTAGTATAAACGCCAATCACACGGTAACTAAATTCATTGACAGAGATGACTTGATTAACCGCAGCTTCTGGACTATCAAACAAACTCTTGGCTAGTTCTTCGTCCAGCAAAATCACACTGGCAAATTCCTTGTAGTCTTGCGGTCTTAGACTTCTACCCGCAACGATTTCATTTTCAACTGCGTTCATGTAGGTGCTATTTCCGCCTGTCAGAGTGGCTCGTTCAACCTTCTTATCCTTATAAGATAGGGTGACGTTGGTCGAGTTGGTGACATAGTAACTGTCTACTCCTTTGAGTTTGGCAGCTTCCTTGACCCAGGATTCTAGTGGTTTTGGTGGTTCAACATGAACATCCTCTTCTTTCCCACTGACTGTCAAAGCGGATTGTTTCTGCGTAAAGGAACCGTCCTTGCTTTTGATAGGAGAGAAAAAGACATGGATATCCTTCTGTGATTTGGTCATGTTTTTATTGACCTGACGAGACATGGAGTCTCCCAGAGCCATGATGACAACGACAGACGAAACTCCGATGATAATCCCAATCATGGTCAGGAAGGAACGCATCTTGTGAGCCATGATGGATGAAAAGGCAAATTTCAGATTCTGCATCTTAGTTTTCCTCCTTTTCTACCTGAGCACTGTCGGACGAGATGATCCCATCACGAATAACAATCTGGCGTTTGGCATAGGCCGCAATCTCAGGCTCGTGCGTGACCATGATAATGGTTTTCCCTTCCTTGTTTAACTCCACCAACAGCTGCATGATTTGATTTCCCGTCTTGGTATCCAAGGCTCCTGTGGGCTCGTCTGCTAGGATGATAGAGGGATTATTTACCAAGGCACGGGCAATCGCTACACGTTGCTTTTGACCACCTGATAACTCGGAAGGCAAATGATGACTGCGCTCCGTTAGCTCAACCTTTTCCAGAAATTCCTCAGCCAATTTCCGACGTTTTGAAGCCGAAACTCCAGCGTAAATCAAGGGCAACTCGACATTTTGAAGAGCATTAAGCTTGGACAAGAGAAAGAACTGCTGAAAGACAAAGCCGATTTGCTGGTTGCGGACCTTGGCCAATTGTTTCTCTCCAAGACCTGCCACTTCTTGACCTTCAAGATAGTACTCTCCACTAGTTGGTGTATCCAACATTCCGATGGTATTCATCAACGTAGACTTACCAGAACCAGATGGTCCCATAATGGCAACAAACTCACCTTCATGAACTTCTAGACTGATATTTTTAAGGACCTGCAGTTCTTGGTCACCATTTCGATAACTTCTACAGATATTTTTGAGACTAATTAGTTTCTTCATCAGCCTTCACCTCTTTTCCTTCTTCCAAGGAAGATGTTGGATTACTGATGACCTTGGCACCGTCTGTCAAACCTGAAGTAATTTCTTGGTTGTCTGCGTCCGCATTCCCCAAAGTAACTTCTACCTTCTTCGCTTTTTTCTGGTCGTCAACGGTCCAAACATAGTTTTTGTCATTTTCGGTAACGACACTTGTCAAAGGAACAAGGATGGCTTTACTTTTGTTTTTGACTTCCACACTAACAGAGAAGCCTTGTTTCAACTCACCGATATCGCTAGTCACATCAACAGTATAAGGGTACTTAGATCCAGTATTCCCTCCAAGGGCTGCATTTGCTGCTTCTCCATTGTTTTTAGGATAATCAGAAATATAGCTGATTTTTCCAGTCCAGCTCTTATCTTGGTAAACCTTCGAAGTAAAGGTAACTTCTTGCCCAACAGAAAGGTTAGCAAGGTTGTATTCAGACAACTCCCCTTTGACCTGCAAGTTTTCATTACTTACGACATGTACTACCACTTGGCTATTACCTGTTGGCGATTTGGAGACATTACGATTAACTTCAACTACAGTCCCTTCTAGTGTACTGAGGACAGTTGCGGCATCTAGCTGTGCTTGAGCCTTGTTAAGCTGAGCCACAGCATCTGCACGGTTATCCTTGGCATCACTGATTTGAGAATCAATAGAAGATACGGAAGAAGTCGCTGCTTGCGCTTGTTCTGGGAGTCCTGCTTCTGTTGGAACTTGTGGAGAAGCTGGTACAGCTGATGCATTTTCACGAGCTTTGTTTAACTCCTCAATATGACGGTCTGCCTTTGCAACTGCACGATCGGCTGCATCATAGGCAGCTTGAGCATCTGCACTGCTGTATTTGACCAACGCTTGCCCTTCTTCGACCTTGTCCCCGACTGAAACGAGAATTTCATCTAAATCTCCCTTACTAGCATCAAAATAAACGTATTGTTCATTTTTTGCTGTAACCGTACCTGATAAGAGAACCGATGAAGCAACAGAACCTTCCTTAGCGGTAATGATATGGGAGGTTTCATCCTTGACTGCTGACTGGGAAGGTTGTCTAAAAATCAAAATCCCCGCAGCACCGATAACAATAGCACTGGCAACACCAATCGCTGTGTATAATTGCCATTTTTTTGCCTTTTTATTTCTTTTCATTTTTAAGCTCCTTTATTCTTTTGCCTTACAAAAACCATTATATCAGAAATACCAAGCCCAAACAATGACAGTTCAGATGGAAACAATGACAATTCAGGATCATTATTTCGTTCGGTATTCGTTTGTTGGATTATTGTGCTAGATATATAATACAATATCTTTTTGAATTTGGCAAGCGTTTTTATAATTTTTTTATCGTAGCAGATTTTTGCATTCAAAAAATAAAAACGATAGAATATGACTATCAAAGCTATAAGGAGTTTTCTATGAGAGAATATGATATCATCGCCATCGGTGGAGGAAGTGGCGGCATTGCCACTATGAACCGCGCTGGCGAACACGGTGCTAAAGCTGCTGTTATCGAAGAGAAAAAATTAGGTGGAACCTGCGTCAATGTCGGCTGTGTTCCTAAAAAAATCATGTGGTATGGAGCGCAAATCGCTGAAAGCTTCCACCACTACGGCCCTGACTATGGTTTTACAAGTTCAGATGTTCAATTTGATTTCGCAAAACTTCGTCAAAATCGTGAAGCCTACATCGACCGTGCCCGCTCATCTTATGATGGAAGTTTCAAGCGCAATGGGGTTGATTTGATTGAAGGTCGTGCTCATTTCGTTGATTCCCACACAGTCAGCGTCAATGGTGAATTGATTCGTGCCAAGCATATCGTGATTGCGACTGGGGCTCGTCCAAGCATCCCAACTATTCCTGGAGCTGAACTCGGTGGCAGCTCAGACGATGTCTTTGCTTGGGAGCAACTTCCTGACTCTGTTGCGATTCTTGGAGCTGGCTATATCGCCGTTGAATTAGCAGGTGTTCTCCACGCTCTAGGAGTAAAAACGGATTTGTTTGTCCGTCGTGATCGTCCCTTGCGTGGTTTTGACAGCTACATCGTTGAAGGTCTTGTCAATGAAATGGAAAAAACAGGTCTACCTTTACACACACATAAGGTACCCGTCAAGCTCGAAGAAACGGAGCAAGGTATTACCATTCATTTTGAAGACGGTTCTAGTCACACTGCAAGCCAAGTTATCTGGGCTACCGGTCGCCGTCCAAATGTAGACGGTCTGGAGTTAGAAAAGGCTGGCGTCACACTCAACCAACGTGGATTTATCCAAGTGGATGAGTATCAAAATACAGTTGTAGATGGCATCTACGCCCTTGGAGACGTTACTGGTGAGAAGGAACTGACCCCAGTAGCCATCAAGGCAGGACGCACCCTATCTGAACGCATCTTCAACGGGAAAACAAATGCTAAGATGGACTACACGACTATCCCTACTGTTGTCTTCTCCCACCCAGCAATCGGAACCGTTGGTTTAACTGAGGATCAAGCTATCAAAGAATACGGCCAAGATAACATCAAAGTCTACAAGTCAAGCTTTGCATCTATGTACTCTGCCGTTACAAACCATCGTCAAGAATCACGCTTCAAACTCATCACCGCCGGTGCTGACGAAAAAGTTGTGGGCCTTCATGGACTAGGTTACGGAGTGGATGAGATGATTCAAGGATTCGCTGTTGCCATCAAGATGGGAGCAACCAAGGCAGACTTTGACGCTACAGTAGCTATCCACCCAACTGCTTCTGAAGAATTTGTGACCATGCGCTAATTATCTAAAGAGACCTGAAGAGGTCTCTTTTTACATACAAAATCCGCTGTTACAAAATTGTTACCTCGTTATAAAAAATAGGTTGACTTTTTCTTCTGAATTAGTATAATAGTTACTATAATTTTGAAAAGAGGTTAACAGTTTTGAAAAAAGCTCATATCTATGCTATCCCTGCTATCGGTGCGGCTCTCATCGCCGTTTTGGCACAAATCAGTCTCCCTATCGGTCCTGTCCCCTTCACTCTACAAAACTTTGCGATTGGTCTGATTGCTACTATTTTTAGACCCAGAGAAGCTGTTCTATCTGTAGCTCTCTATCTCCTGCTGGGTGCCATTGGTTTACCTGTTTTTGCAGGCGGAGGAGCTGGATTTCACGTTTTAGTCGGCCCAAGCGCAGGCTATCTTTGGTTCGATCTTGTCTATGCTGGACTTACATCTTATCTCATCCATCAAAATAGTGGCTACATTCGCATTTTCCTAGCCAACCTCTTGGGTGACTCCCTCGTCTTTGTCGGAGGCATTCTCAGCCTCCACTTCCTAGCTGGTATGCCATTTGATCAGGCACTAGCTGTCGGTGTCCTTCCCTTTATCCTCCCTGATCTTGGTAAGATTATTGCCATTAGTTTCATTAGCCATCCACTACTCAAACGATTGAAAAGCCTTCCTTATTTCTCAAGATAAAAAAATAGTCCAGAACAAGTGTTCTGGACTATTTCCATTCTAAGAATCAACTATACACTATTTAGCTACTTGACTATTCTTATACCAGTATGAATATTAATCGTTTTATTCTTCAAATTATAGCTATTCACAATATGCAAAGCAGAAAAGTATTCTAATTAATTCAAACCAAATAAGCTTCCATTGATTTTGAAAGGTTAATAACTGTATATTTTTCAGAAAACGCATTTTCAATGATAGAGCTATATTTTATAAATTATTTGTGATACAATAGAGCTACCTAAAAGATTCAGAAAATTTAATGTTCATTGATTGTTTATATTAACTTGAACATTCTGATTTTTCTTCATTCAAAAATAACTGTAAATAATTATAAGAAGAAAGGTAATTCTATGGCAAAGAATACTCGTGAGCTAATCATTAAAGCTCTCATCACACTAGCTAAGAAAAATCCTCAACGTAGTTCCTTTACAATGACTGAAATTGCTGCTGAAGCTGGTATTTCACGACAAGCGATTTATCAAAAGCATTTTAACAACTTTGAAGATATTATCGAATACATTCACGAAGAGACCAATCAGCACATTTTTAACGTCTTTAATAAGTACTGCCCTAACAATGATGGAGATCCTGTTACCTTTTTAGCAGACTATATACTTCCGCTCATATACGAAAAAAAGAAATTGTTAACACCTTGTATACCACACAAGTTGACCCATGTTGGAAGGAGTTTCTGCGCGGAACTTACTCTGAGTGGGTACTAAAGAATGTCAATTACCAACTGAAATATAATTTCAGTAAAGAAGACATCGCCTATATCATTACAACCATGGCAATCTCTTTCATCGAAGTCTGGATTCGTAAAGATAATCCAATACCACCTGAAGAGTATAGAGAGACTTTCATTCAATTGTCTAAAACTTCTCTGTGTGACTACATTGTGTCCTAAAAAAAGAATCTTGAGTTATACTCAAGATTCTTTTTATTGTCCCCCTTTAAAGGCATCGACCATTACCTGAAATT
>CAUVRF010000063.1:0-9473 GCA_963554245.1 uncultured Streptococcus sp. | reverse complement strand
TCGATCAAACAAAAGAACAACGGACCAAGGAATTTTTGAGTAAGGTTTTGTAAGACCTCATTTTTAGAAAAAATGGAGTAGGCATCATGGCTTCCAGTAAAGAATATTTAGATTTTATTCTCGAACAGCTATCAGAGCTAGAGGAGATGAGTTATCGTCCTATGATGGGAGAGTATATCCTTTATTATCGTGGGAAGATTATTGGGGGAATCTATGATAATCGTTTGTTACTGAAGCCTGTGAAGGTGGTCATGGGTCAACTGGGACTGACTAGGCTGGAACGACCTTATGAAGGAGCCAAGGAGATGATTTTGCTAGAAGACCTTGAAGATAAGTCATTTCTAGCGAAACTAATCAAGGATATGTATGAAGTCTTACCGACTCCAAAAGTAAAAAAGAAAACATGATAGATTAATCTAATATAATTAGGCCTAAAAGCTCGATAAGGGCTTTTTCTTATAGTTTCAGACTATAAGGTCTATTAGTCAAGAAGTGTTAGAATGACAAGGTATTTTTTGTTATAATAGAGGATATCTGATAGAAAAGAGAAGAGATATGGCTCAGATTATCGATGGGAAGGCTCTTGCAGCTAAGTTACAAGGACAGTTGGCTGAAAAGACTGCCAAACTAAAAAAAGAAACAGGTCTAGTTCCAGGCTTGGTGGTGATTTTGGTTGGAGATAATCCAGCCAGCCAAGTCTACGTTCGCAACAAGGAACGCTCAGCTCTCGCTGCTGGCTTCCGAAGTGAAGTAGTGCGAGTTCTAGAGACCATTACCCAAGCGGAATTGTTAGACTTGATTGCCAAATACAATCAAGATTCAGCTTGGCATGGGATTTTGGTCCAGTTACCTTTGCCAAAACATATTGATGAAGAGGCAGTTTTGTTAGCTATTGACCCCGAAAAAGATGTGGATGGTTTCCACCCGCTAAACATGGGTCGCCTCTGGTCTGGTCACCCAGTTATGATTCCTTCAACACCTGCAGGAATTATGGAAATGTTTCATGAGTATGGGATTGATCTAGAAGGTAAAAATGCGGTTGTTATCGGTCGCTCAAACATTGTTGGAAAGCCCATGGCTCAGCTTCTTTTGGCTAAAAATGCAACAGTGACCTTGACCCACTCACGCACCCATCATCTTGCCAAGGTGGCTGCTAAGGCAGATATTCTTGTGGTTGCAATCGGTCGCGCTAAGTTTGTGACTGCTGACTTTGTCAAACCAGGAGCGGTTGTCATTGACGTTGGGATGAACCGAGATGAAAATGGCAAGCTTTGTGGAGATGTTGATTATGATGCTGTTGCACCACTTGCTAGTCACATCACACCTGTACCTGGTGGAGTTGGACCTATGACGATTACCATGCTAATGGAGCAAACCTATCAGGCAGCGCTTCGAACACTAAACAAGGACTAGGAAGATGAAATTCGTATTTGACCTGGATGGAACGCTATCTTTTGACTACATGACCATAGATGAGGAGATTCAGCAGGTTCTTTTAAAGGCTGAAGATTATGGGCATGAGCTTGTGTTTGCCTCAGCCCGCTCTTATCGGGATTGTTTGGGTTTATTAGGTTCTGAACTCAGTCAGCGCTTAGTCATAGGTTTGAATGGTGGCGTAGCCTATCATTTAGGGAAGGCTATCTTCGAAAGGAATCTTGATGCTAGAGTTTATCAGGCGCTAGTGGATTATTGCCAGACTTATAATCTCCCTTTCTTTGTAGATGATTGCTTTGACTACAGTGGTCAGATTGTAGAGAAGATTCCATTTATTTCCAGTGTGGATCCCCTAAAGGTGGCTCGTCATCAGAAACTTGAGGACTTAGGGACTCCGATTAAGGTAGTCGTTTATATGGGTGACCATGAGGATTTGCTTGATGATCTGCTTGGTCAGTTAGAAAGACTAGGACAAGCTCATCTGTCTTATCATGCGCATGAAAAGTGCCTTTATGTTAATCCCTTGGATACTCATAAGGCGACAACTGTTGAAAAGTTATGCGGGGAGAACTTCATCGCTTTTGGAAATGACCAAAACGATATTGAACTGTTTAAAACGTCGCTCTATTCAGTCCAGATAGGAGATTTTGCTGGTCTTACTCCATATGCAGATGACACGTTAGAGATAAAAGGAGCTCCTTCTCCAGCAGTTGCTGCTAAAATCTTACAGACCTTTGCGGAATTTAAGGGAAAATAGTGTAGAAGGAGGTTCGCCCCTCCTTTTGTAGTATAATGGAGTGAGAGGAAAAATCGATGAAAGTGATTGATCAAACTTTATTAGAAAAAGTTATTATTGAACGTTGTCGTCACAGCCATAAGGGAGATTACGGTCGCCTGCTCTTGCTGGGAGGGACCTATCCTTATGGGGGAGCTATCATCATGTCAGCCATTGCAGCTGTTAAAAGTGGGGCAGGTTTGGTGACTGTTGGCACGGATAAGGAGAACATTCCGGCTCTGCACAGTCATTTACCTGAGGCCATGGCATTTTCTCTTCAAGACCAGCAATTGTTAAAAGAACAGTTAGTAAAGGCAGAAGTTGTCTTGTTAGGTCCGGGTTTGCGAGAGGATGCATTTGGAGAAGAACTCGTAAAACGGGTCTTTGACAGCCTTAGAAAAGACCAGATTTTGATTGCAGATGGCGGTGCTTTGGGCATCTTAGCAAACGGCCAGTTACCATTTCCTTCCAGTCAGCTCATCCTAACTCCCCACCAAAAGGAATGGGAAAGACTGTCTGGTATAGTTCTTGACCATCAAAATACAGAGGCGACTGCTAGGGCTCTTTCAGCTTTTCCTCAAGGAACGATTCTAGTCGAGAAGGGTCCAGCAACTCGTATCTGGCAAGCTGGTCAGCCTGAATATTATCAGTTACAGGTTGGAGGTCCCTATCAAGCAACTGGTGGAATGGGAGATACACTGGCTGGTATGATTACAGGTTTTGCAGGTCAGTTTCACCAAGTCAGCCTCTATGAAAGAGTGGTGGTAGCGACTTACCTTCATTCAGCTATCGCGCAAGAACTAGCTCAAGAGAATTACCTTGTCTTGCCTACCGAAATTAGTAAAGCTCTTCCGAAAACAATGAAAAAAATATCTCAAAAAGGCAGCTAATACCTTGGTTGTCTTTTTATGTTGATGTAGGTTTGTTGATAAGGCTTTCAAATCCCTCAGAACCAGCGAAAAACTGCTGAACTTACGAGAAATTCTAGCTTTTAAAGTATGGATGTTTACTCAAACTCACAAATAAAGCGAGATTGTTATCAAAGTTGAGGGGTGTCAAATCATGCTTTTTTTGATATAATTTTTAATGATGAATGCAAGAAATGATCGGTATGTGGTCGTTGATTTAGAGGCGACCAGCACCGGAAGCAAGGCAAAAATTATTCAAGTAGGCATTGTGGTGATTGAGAATGGTGAAATCATCGATCAGTATGCGACTGATGTCAATCCCCATGAACCCTTGGATTCTCATATCAAAGAATTAACGGGTCTGACCGATCAGCGTTTGGCTGCGGCACCAGAGTTTTCTCAGGTGGCCGGAAAAATTTTTGAATTGGTTAAGGACGGTATTTTTGTTGCGCACAATGTACAGTTTGATGCTAATCTTCTTGCAGAATTCCTCTTTTTGGAAGGATATGAATTGCGTACACCGCGGGTGGATACAGTTGAGCTTGCCCAGGTTCTGTATCCTCAGTTTGAGAAATACAATCTAGGTATCCTTTGTCAAGAGTTGGGTATTGAACTAGAACATGCCCATACTGCCCTGTCAGATGCTCAGGCAACAGCTGAGCTCTTGCTCTATATGCGTCAAAAACTTTTTGAGTTACCAAAAGGGCTCTTAGAAAGCTTGCTAAACCTTGCAGACAACCTTCTCTATGAAAGTTATCTGGTGATTGAGGAGGTCTATCAGCAACAATCTCTCTTATCTTCGCCCGACTTGATGGAACTTCATGGGCTTTTCCTCAGAAAGGAAAGCAAAGCCTTAGTCCCACGAAAGTTATCCAAAGATTTTGCTAAAAATATTTCTTTATTGGGGCTGGAGGAGCGTCCGCAACAGTTGGAATTTGCGGAGAAGGTTGAGCACTTATTGGGAGAAGACCAGACTTCCTCTATCCAAGCTCAAACGGGACTGGGCAAGACTTATGGTTATCTCCTTCCAGCTTTGAACTTGGAGAGTCAAGCAGGTATCTTAGTGAGTGTTCCGACCAAAATTCTTCAAAATCAGATCATGCAAGAAGAAGGTCAGCGTTTAAAAGAGGTTTTCCATCTGGAAATCCATAGTCTCAAGGGGCCTCAAAATTATTTAAAACTGGATGCCTTTCACCGAGTTCTCCATCGATCTGAGTCCAATCGCCTTTTCACACGCTTTAAAATGCAACTGCTCATCTGGCTTACGGAGACAGAGACTGGTGATTTAGACGAAATCGGGCAACTTTATCGCTATCAGCACTTTCTGCCTGAACTAGTCCACGATGGCAAGCTTTCAAAGAAAAGTTTATTTGCTACAGAGGATTTTTGGAAACGAGGGCAGGAAAAGGCCAAGATCAGTCGCGTCCTCTTGACCAATCATGCCTATCTGGTCACTCGTTTGGAAGACAATCCAGAGTTTGTCGACAACCGTTTGGTAATCTTGGATGAGGCTCAAAAAATGCTGCTAGCTCTTGAAAATCTAGCCCAGCAGGCTTATCGCCTTGAGGATCTTGTTACTCAAATTGAAAAGTCCTTGGAGACAGAGGAAAATTTGATTCAGAAACGTTTGCTTGAGAGTATAGGTTTTGAATGTCGTTACTTGATGGAACACTATCAGTCAGGTCTGAAGAATGGAAAGTGGTTGGATTCTCTTGAAGAGTTGCGCCAACATTTTTCAGAGTTAGGTCTCCCAGAGTACAGAGAGATTGCAAACTTTTTCACGTCGGACCGTGAATTTTGGCTTGCTACAGCAGAAAAATCGAGCAAGGATGTCTTGATTTGTTCAAGCAAAAAAGGCCGCTTTATACTAGCAGAGTTATTGCCAGAAGATTGTAGGCTCCTAGGAGTATCTGCCACTCTTGAAATCAGCAATCGGGTTTCCCTAGCAGATTTATTGGGATTTCCAGATGCTCCACTTGTTAGGCTTGATGTAGCAAAGCAGGACCAACAAGAAGTCTTTCTAGTCAATGACTTTCCTCTTGTGACAGAAGTTTCACCTTTTGACTATGCTAGTGAAGTAGCTTCTGTCATTCGAAGTTTACAAGCCTTTCAAGAACTCTTATTGGTTTTGTTTACCTCAAAAGAGATGTTACTGGCAGTTTCGGATCTGCTAGACCATCCTCATCTAGCTCAATATAAAAATGGGGAACCAAGCCAACTGAAAAAACGTTTTGAAAAAGGTGAACGCCAGATCTTACTCGGAACAGGTAGTTTCTGGGAAGGAGTTGATTTTTCAACCCATCCTTGCGTAATCCAAGTGATTCCGAGATTGCCTTTCCAAAATCCCCAAGAACCCTTAACCAAAAAGTTAAACCAAGAACTGCGCCAAGAAGGGAAAAATCCTTTTTATGATTATCAGTTGCCGATGGCTATTATTCGGCTAAAACAAGCCCTGGGTCGTACTGTTAGACGGCCTGACCAAGGTTCGGTTGCTGTAATCTTAGACAGTCGTGTCGTCAGCAAGCGCTATGGCAAACAAATCGCCCTGGCCTTGTCAAAAGAAAGGGATGTTCAGGTTCTTGCTAGAGATCAGCTAGAGCCTGCTGTAGCTGATTTTCTCCAATCCCGTCGCAATAGAATGAAAGAAAAATCCAAGAAAGAGAAAAGGTAAAAAATATGAAACGTTCCTTCGACTCTCGAGTCGATTATAGCCTCCTCCTACCAGTGTTTTGTTTACTGGTGATTGGAGTAGCGGCCATTTATATAGCAGTTAGTCATGACTATCCAAATAATGTATTACCAATTCTAGGTCAGCAAATCGCTTGGATTGCCTTGGGTCTTGTCATTGGATTTGTGGTCATGTTCTTTAATACCGAGTTTTTATGGAAGGTGACTCCCTATCTTTATGGTCTAGGGCTAGCTTTGATGGTCCTACCTCTTGTTTTCTACAATCCAAATCTTGTAGCGTCAACAGGTGCCAAGAACTGGGTATCGATTGGTGGAACGACACTTTTCCAGCCATCGGAGTTCATGAAGATTTCCTATATCTTGATGTTGGCTCGAGCCATTGTAAGATTCACTCAGAAACACAAGGAATGGCGACGGACTATTCCCTTGGATTTCCTACTGATTGGTTGGATGATTGCCTTTACCATCCCAGTCTTGATCCTCTTAGCCCTACAAAGTGACTTGGGGACTGCCTTGGTCTTTGTAGCTATTTTTGCAGGCATGGTTCTCCTTTCAGGTGTTTCGTGGAAGATTATCATTCCTGTTTTTGCGACAGGAGTGACTGCAGTTGTAGGCTTCATGGCCATCTTTATAAGCAAGGATGGACGTGCCTTCTTGCATCAGATTGGGATGCCAACCTACCAGATCAACCGCATCTTGGCTTGGCTCAATCCCTTTGACTTTGCGCAAACAACGACTTACCAACAGGCGCAGGGGCAAATTGCGATTGGAAGTGGTGGCTTGTTTGGACAGGGTTTCAATGTGTCCAATCTCCTCATTCCAGTACGTGAAAGTGATATGATTTTCACCGTAATTGCTGAAGACTTTGGCTTCATTGGTTCAGTCTTTGTGGTTGCCCTGTACTTGCTTCTTATTTACCGGATGTTGAAGATTACGCTCAGGTCAAATAACCAGTTCTACACCTACATTTCGACTGGATTTATCATGATGTTGCTCTTCCATATCTTTGAAAATATCGGTGCCGTGACAGGCTTACTTCCTTTGACAGGGATTCCTCTGCCATTTATTTCTCAAGGGGGATCCGCAATTATTAGTAACCTCATCGGTGTCGGTCTCCTCTTGTCTATGAGTTACCAGACCAATCTAGCAGAAGAGAAAAGTGGAAAAGTTCCATTCAAACGAAAGAAAGTTGTCCTAAAACAAATCAAATAAGGAGGCCACTATGGCAAAAGTAGCAGTTATTTTAGCCCAGGGTTTTGAAGAAATTGAAGCCTTGACAGTAGTTGATGTCTTGCGTCGAGCAAACATTTCATGTGATATGGTAGGATTTGAAGAGCAGGTGACAGGATCGCATGGCATTCAGGTGAAAGCTGATCGTGTTTTTGATGGCGATTTGTCCGACTATGACTTGGTCGTTCTTCCGGGTGGTATGCCAGGCTCAGCTCACCTACGAGATAATCAAGCGCTCATTTCACAGATTAAAGCCTTTGACCAAGCAGGAAAGAAAGTTGCAGCTATCTGTGCAGCTCCAATCGCCCTCCATCAAGCAGGTGTGCTGAAAGACAAGCACTTTACCTGTTATGACGGTGTTCAGGAAAACATCAGTGACGGAATTTACCGAAAGGAAACAGTAGTTGTGGATGGCAATCTAACAACTAGCCGAGGACCGTCAACTGCCCTTGCCTTTGCCTATGAGTTGGTAGAGCAGTTGGGAGGAGATGCAGAAAGTTTACGAGTCGGCATGCTCTATCAAGATGTCTTTGGAAATCAACAGTAAGACGAGAGTTCGGCTCTCGTTTTTGCTTGGAAAAATCTAGGAAATCATCGCTTTTTTCATAAAAAAATGGTATAATGAGGGGTATGAAATATCACGACTATATATGGGATTTAGGTGGTACCCTATTGGATAATTATGAGTCTTCTACAGCAGCCTTTGTAGAAACCTTAGCCCAATATGGAATAGAGCAAGAACACGACCGTGTCTACGAAGCTTTGAAGGTTTCGACAGCTTTTGCCATTGAGAAGTTTGCACCAAATATCGAGGGGTTTTTAGAGAACTACAAAGAAAATGAAGCGCGTGAGCTAGAACATCCAGTTTTGTTTGAGGGAATTCCAGAATTACTCAAAGACATTTCGGACAAGGGTGGCCGCCATTTCTTGGTTTCTCATCGAAATGACCAAGTTCTAGAACTTCTTGCTAAGACCCAGATAGCGAACTACTTCACCGAGGTGGTGACTGCTAGTTCTGGCTTTAAACGGAAGCCAGATCCTGAGTCCATGATTTATTTACGTGATAAATATCATATTACATCTGGTTTGGTCATTGGTGACAGAAATATTGATGTAGAAGCAGGTAAAGCTGCTGGCTTAGATGCCTATCTTTTTAATAACGTTGCGACATTGAGACAAGCAATAGACATGTAAGAAAAGGGAAAAAATGACAGAAGAAATCAAAAATCAACAGGCACAAGATTATGATGCCAGTCAAATTCAAGTTTTGGAGGGACTTGAAGCTGTTCGTATGCGTCCAGGTATGTATATTGGATCGACTTCAAAAGAAGGTCTTCACCATCTAGTATGGGAAATAGTTGATAACTCAATTGACGAAGCTCTAGCTGGATTTGCCAGTCACATCCAAGTCTTTATAGAGCCAGATAATTCCATCACCGTTGTGGATGATGGGCGTGGAATTCCTGTTGATATTCAGGAAAAAACAGGACGTCCCGCTGTTGAGACTGTCTTTACAGTTCTTCACGCTGGAGGAAAATTCGGCGGTGGCGGATACAAGGTTTCAGGAGGATTGCACGGTGTAGGTTCATCAGTAGTAAACGCTCTTTCAACTCAACTAGATGTTCATGTCCATAAAAACGGTAAGATTCATTACCAAGAATACCGTCGTGGTCATGTTGTTGCTGATCTTGAGGTAGTTGGAGATACGGATAAAAGCGGAACAACAGTTCACTTTACACCAGATCCAGAGATTTTTACAGAAACAACAACTTTTGACTTTGAAAAATTAAACAAACGTATTCAAGAACTAGCCTTTTTGAACCGAGGCCTTCGAATCTCCATCACAGATAAGCGTGAAGGTCTCGAACAGACTAAACATTACCACTATGAGGGTGGGATTGCTAGCTACGTTGAATATATCAACGAGAACAAGGATGTGATCTTTGATACACCAATCTACACAGACGGTGAGATGGATGATATCACAGTTGAAGTAGCCATGCAGTACACAACTGGTTACCACGAAAACGTTATGAGTTTCGCCAATAACATTCACACCCATGAAGGTGGTACGCATGAGCAAGGTTTCCGTACAGCACTGACACGTGTTATTAATGATTATGCTCGCAAAAATAAGCTACTAAAAGACAATGAAGACAACCTAACAGGGGAAGATGTCCGTGAAGGCTTGACTGCAGTTATCTCTGTTAAGCATCCAAATCCGCAGTTTGAAGGACAAACCAAGACCAAACTGGGGAATAGTGAAGTAGTCAAGATCACCAATCGACTTTTCAGCGATGCCTTCTCTGATTTTCTCATGGAAAATCCACAGATTGCCAAGCGTATCGTGGAAAAAGGAATTTTGGCTGCCAAGGCTCGTGTGGCTGCCAAGCGTGCGCGTGAAGTCACACGCAAGAAATCTGGCTTGGAAATTTCCA
>CAUVRF010000062.1:0-9603 GCA_963554245.1 uncultured Streptococcus sp. | reverse complement strand
GTGATAAACTTTACATCCGTCTTGAAGTGGACAAGAAAGACCGAATCTGGGGACTCTTGGCGTATCAGGAAGACTTCCAACGTCTGGCTCGTCCTGCCTACAACAACATGCAGAACCAAAACTGGCCAGCCATTGTTTACCGCCTCAAGCTGTCAGGGACCTTTGTCTATCTACCAGAGAATAATATGCTTGGTTTCATTCATCCAAGTGAGCGTTACGTAGAGCCACGTTTGGGACAAGTGTTAGATGCGCGTGTCATCGGTTTCCGTGAAGTGGACCGTACTCTTAACCTCTCCCTCAAACCACGTTCTTTTGAAATGTTGGAAAATGATGCCCAGATGATTTTGACCTACTTGGAAAGCAATGGCGGTTTCATGACCTTGAATGATAAGTCATCTCCTGAGGATATCAAGGCAACCTTTGGCATTTCTAAAGGTCAGTTCAAGAAAGCACTCGGTGGCTTGATGAAGGCTGGCAAAATCAAGCAAGACCAGTTTGGGACAGAGTTGATTTAGGTCTTATAGACATGATAAAGAAACTTGAAGAAATGAGTTTAGAGGAACTCTGGCAACTTTTTCCTATTTTTCTAGTAGAGCACAAGTCAGAGTGGAAAGACTGGTATGAATCGGAAAAAGCAAATCTGAAAAGAATATTGGGTGCAAATGTTATTAAAAGAATAGAACATATCGGTAGCACTGCTATCCCTAATATTTGGGCCAAGAATATCGTTGATATTCTGTTAGAAGTAGGTAGAATAGAGGATTTAGCAAGAGTTAGGGATTTATTGATGAAGAATGGTTGGCTAGTGATGTCGGAGAGTCCTAACAGGATTTCGCTAAATAAAGGCTATACAGAGCAGGGATTTGCCGAGAAAGTTTTTCATTTACATTTGCGAATGACGGGAGATCATGACGAGATTTATTTTAGAGATTATCTATGCCAGCATCCAGATATTGCCCAAGCGTATCAGGAATTAAAACTCAGTTTGTGGAAACAATTTGAACACAATCGAGACGCCTATACTGATGCGAAAACGGATTTTATAAACCACTACGTTTCAGAGGCTAAGTCCAGTAATTTTCAAGAATCAGAAAAGTTTTATCAAAAAAGTCTTGATAGGAGAAAGAATTGAGAAAATCATTTTACACTTGGCTCATGACCGAGCGCAATCCTAAAAGTAATAGCCTCAAAGCCATCTTGGCAGATCTTGCTTTTGAGGAGTCAGCTTTTCCAAAACACACGGATGATTTTGATGAGGTGAGTCGCTTTTTGGAGGAGCATGCCAGCTTCTCTTTTAACCTAGGAGACTTTGACGCCATCTGGCAAGAATACTTAGAACACTAGAGACAATGAGATGAGGCTAGTATTTTATTGTTCTCTTTGCTATAATAAAAAGAAATAAACGGATTAGAGAGGTTCTTTATTTGAAGGAACATTCAATAGACATTCAACTGAGTCATCCAGATGACTTGTTCCATCTTTTTGGTTCCAATGAGCGCCATCTTCGTTTGATGGAAGAAGAGCTCGATGTGGTGATTCATGCTCGTACGGAGATTGTCCAGGTTATCGGAGAAGAGACTGCCTGTGAAGAAGCCCGTCAGGTTATCCAGGCTTTGATGGTCTTGGTGAATCGGGGGATGACAGTTGGGACACCAGATGTGGTGACTGCGATTGGCATGGTCAAAAACGATGAAATCGACAAGTTTGTCGCCCTTTACGAAGAAGAAATTATCAAAGACAATACAGGGAAGCCGATTCGTGTCAAAACCTTGGGTCAAAAACTTTATGTGGACAGTGTCAAACAGCATGATGTGACCTTTGGAATCGGACCAGCAGGGACAGGGAAGACCTTTCTTGCAGTGACCTTGGCAGTAACTGCCCTTAAACGTGGGCAAGTCAAGCGGATTATCCTTACTCGTCCAGCAGTGGAAGCAGGTGAGAGTCTAGGATTTCTTCCAGGTGATCTCAAGGAGAAGGTGGATCCTTATCTTCGACCAGTTTACGATGCCTTGTATCAGATTCTCGGCAAAGATCAGACGACCCGTCTCATGGAGCGTGAAATTATCGAAATCGCGCCTCTTGCCTACATGCGTGGGCGGACCTTGGACGATGCTTTTGTCATTCTCGATGAGGCACAAAATACGACCATCATGCAGATGAAGATGTTCCTGACTCGTTTAGGCTTTAATTCTAAGATGATTGTCAATGGAGATATCAGTCAGATTGACCTGCCGCGTAATGTCAAGTCCGGTTTGATTGATGCCCAAGAAAAGCTCAAGAACATTCACCAAATCGACTTTGTTCATTTTTCAGCTAAGGATGTGGTTCGTCATCCAGTTGTCGCTCAGATTATTCGAGCTTATGAACCAGCTTCAGTTAAAAATGAAGAAAAGAAGGAAGAGACAGAATAGCAAAAAAAAAGCAGTTCAGATTTGAACTGCTCTTTTTTAATGAGTGTCTAGCTTTAAACAAGTTCGTCGATAGACGTGTGCTCTTTATCGAGGCCTTGAGCAACTGGGAGGCTAGTTAAGTAACCTTGATAAGTGGTCACACCTTGACGCAAGCCCTCATCTTCAGCAATTGCTTGTGCGAATCCTTTGCCAGCAAGAGCTTCGATATAAGGAAGAGTGACATTGGTTAGGGCGATGGTTGAAGTACGGGCAACCGCACCAGGGATATTGGCAACGGCATAGTGGAGAACACCGTGTTTTTCATAAACAGGCTCATCGTGCGTTGTCACACGGTCAGCTGTCTCGATAACGCCACCTTGGTCAACAGCTACGTCAACGATGACAGAGCCTGGACGCATTTGTTTGACCATCTCATCTGTCACCAATTTCGGTGCTTTGGCACCAGGGATGAGCACCGCTCCAATTACAACATCAGCATCTCTCACACTTGCTTCAATGTTGAATGAATTAGACATAAGAGTTTGGATTTGATTCCCAAAGACTTCTTCTAGAACTGAGAGTCGTTTGGCACTGATATCTAAAATAGTCACTTGAGCACCGAGTCCAAGGGCAATGCGGGCAGCATGTGTACCGACGACACCACCACCGATGATGGCTACTTTTCCTTTTGGAACACCCGGCACACCACCAAGTAGGACACCAGAACCACCAGCTTGCTTAGTAAGGAAGTGAGCTCCGATTTGAACAGCCATACGGCCGGCAACCTCACTCATAGGAACGAGGAGAGGTAGTTGTCCTTGATTGTCACGAACAGTTTCATAGGCAATTCCTGTTGTTTTTGCTGCTAGCATGGCATCTGCTAATTCTGGCGCAGCGGCCATGTGCAAGTAGGTGAAGAGGAGAAGATCGTCGCGCAAATAAGCATATTCAGAAGCTAGTGGTTCTTTTACTTTCACGACCAACTCGGCAGCCCATGCTTCTGCAGCAGTAGCGACAATCTCAGCTCCTTGCTTTTGATAGTCAGCATCAGTAAATCCTGAACCGAGACCAGCATTTGTTTCGATGAGGACACGATGTCCACGAGAAACTAAGCTATGAACACCAGCAGGTGTGAGGGCGACACGGTTTTCGTTATTTTTAATTTCTTTTGGGATTCCGATTAACATATAGATAACCTACCTTTCAATTGTCGGATTGTTTTGGTTGTCACATTCCATTCCATAAATCAAAAATGTGATGGTTTTATTGTATATGAAACCGCTTCAAAAATCAAGAAAAACTTGTCATTCAAATTTATTTATGCTAGACTAGTGAGAATCGAGCTCTAATGGAGGGAAAAGTATGGAATCAATATTTGTGAAATTTGCCCAGTATCCATCTATAGAAACGGAGCGTTTATTGCTCCGACCTGTAACTTTGGACGATGCAGAAGCTATGTTTGAGTATGCCTCAGACAGAGAAAATACACGCTATACTTTTCCAACAAATCAAAGCTTAGAAGAAACCAAGAACAACATCGCTCAGTTCTACTTGGCTAATCCCTTGGGACGGTGGGGAATCGAACTAAAAAGCAATGATCAGTTTATTGGAACTATTGATTTGCACAAGATTGATCCCATTCTCAAAAAAGCAGCTATTGGTTACATTATCAACCAAAAGTATTGGAATCAAGGATTGACGACAGAAGCCAATCGCGCCGTGATTGAGCTGGCTTTTGAGAAGATTGGAATGAACAAGTTGACCGCTCTTCATGACAAAGACAATCCCGCATCTGGCAAGGTCATGGAGAAATCTGGGATGCGTTTTTCCCACGAAGAACCCTATGCCAGAATGGATAATAAAGAACCAGGTCGAATTATCACAAGAGTTTATTATGTCTTAACCAAGGAAGACTATTTTGCAAATAAATAAGCAGTTGAAAAGATTTTTCAGCTGTTTTTTTCTTTCTCTTGCGAATAACTTAAGAGAGGAGAAAATATGGAAGCAATTATCGAGAAAATCAAAGAGTATAAAATCATTGTCATCTGTGCTGTTTTAGGCTTGGCCTTGGGCGCATTTTTCCTACTAAAGCCAACTACACAGACACCCGTCACAGAAACAAATTTGCAGGCTGAAGTTGCTGCTATTTCAAAGGATTCATCGTCTGAAAAAGAAGTCAAGAAGGAGGAAAAGGACGAATCTCCTGAACAAGATCTGATCACAGTAGATGTCAAGGGTGCTGTTAAATCACCAGGGATTTATGATTTGCCAGTAGGTAGTCGTGTTCATGATGCCGTTCAGAAAGCTGGTGGCTTGACAGAGCAAGCAGACAGCAAGTCGCTCAATCTCGCTCAGAAAGTCAGTGACGAGACTCTTGTCTATGTTCCAAGTAAGGGAGAAGAAGCAGCTAGTCAGCAGGCTGCCTCTGGAACGACTCCTTCGTCAAGTAAAGAAAAGAAGGTCAACCTCAATAAAGCTAGTCTGGAAGAACTCAAGCAGGTCAAAGGCTTGGGAGGAAAACGAGCCCAGGATATTATCGACCATCGTGAGGCGAATGGCAAATTCAAGTCGGTGGATGAATTAAAGAAGGTCTCTGGCATTGGCGCTAAGACCATAGAAAAGCTAAAAGATTATGTCACAGTGGATTAAGAATTTCCCTATCCCTCTAATCTATCTGAGTTTTCTGTTACTGTGGCTTTACTACGCCATTTTTGGAGCGTCCTATCTCGCACTGCTAGGTTTTGTTTTTTTGCTTGTCTGTCTCTTTTTCCAATTTCCTTGGAAATCGGCCGGTAAAGTTCTAGCGATTTGTGGAGTTTTTGGATTTTGGTTTCTGTTTCAAAACTGGCAACAGAGTCAAGCTAGTCAGAACCTAGTGGATTCTGCTGAAAGGGTACGGATTTTGCCTGACACTATTAAGGTCAATGGAGATAGTCTGTCCTTTCGGGGCAAGGCTGAGGGCCGCACCTTCCAAGTTTACTATAAACTCCAGTCTGAGGAGGAGAAAGAGCTCTTTCAGGCCTTAACAGACCTTCACGAGATTGAACTAGAAGGAAAACTTTCGGAACCCGAAGGGCAGAGGAATTTTGGTGGCTTTAACTACCAAGCCTATCTGAAGACTCAAGGGATTTACCAAACTTTGACTATCAAGAGTATCCAGTCAATGAAACAGGTTAGCAGTTGGGATATAAGAGAAAATCTGTCTAGTTTACGTCGAAAGGCTGTAGTTTGGATTAAGACGCACTTTCCAGACCCTATGCGCAACTACATGACAGGGCTGTTACTAGGACATCTAGATACGGACTTCGAGGAGATGAATGAGCTTTATTCCAGTCTTGGAATTATCCATCTTTTTGCCTTATCAGGTATGCAGGTGGGCTTCTTTATGGATGCCTTTAAGAAACTCCTCTTACGATTGAGCTTGACCCAAGAAAAGTTGAAGTGGCTGACCTATCCCTTTTCCCTTATCTATGTAGGTCTGACAGGATTTTCAGCATCGGTCATTCGTAGTCTCTTGCAAAAGTTACTGGCCCAACATGGCTACAAGGGTTTGGATAATTTTGCCTTGACGGTGCTTGTCCTCTTTATCATCATGACCAACTTTTTCCTGACGGCAGGAGGTGTCTTGTCCTGTGCCTATGCTTTTATCTTGACCATGACTAGCAAAGAAGGCGATGGGATCAAGGCTGTTGCTGGAGAAAGTCTGGTCATTTCCTTGGGAATATTGCCTATTCTATCCTTCTATTTTGCAGAATTTCAGCCTTGGTCTATCCTTTTGACCTTTGTATTTTCCTTTCTGTTTGATGTGGTCTTCTTGCCACTTTTGTCCATCTTATTCATTCTGTCCTTCGTTTACCCAGTCACTCAGTTTAACTTTGTCTTTGAGTGGTTGGAGGGCATCATTCGCTTGGTATCGCAGCTGGCAAGTAGGCCCCTGGTCCTTGGTCAACCCACCACATGGCTGTTGATTCTCCTCTTAATTTCATTAGCCTTGCTATATGATATGAGGAAAAACATTAAAAGACTAGCAGTATTCAGTCTCTTTATTGTGGGGCTCTTTTTCTTGACCAAGCATCCACTGGAAAATGAAATCACCATGCTGGATGTGGGGCAAGGAGAAAGTATTTTCCTACGGGATGTGAATGGGAAAACTATTCTCATAGATGTTGGTGGTAAGGTAGAAGCTAGTAAGAAAATCGAGGCTTGGCAAGAAAAGGCGACAACCAGCAATGCCCAGAGAACCTTGATTCCCTATCTTAAAAGTCGAGGAGTAGACAAGATTGACCAGCTGATTTTGACCAATACAGACAAGGAGCATGTTGGTGATTTACTGGAGGTGACCAAGGCTTTCCATGTCGGGGAGATTTTAGTATCAAAAGGAAGTCTGACACAGAAGGAATTTGTGGCAGAATTAGAAGCAAGTCAAACTAAGGTGCGCAGTGTGACAGAGGGGGATAATTTTTCGATTTTTGGAAGTCAGTTAGAAGTCCTATCTCCAAGGCAGATTGGAGATGGGGATCGTGATGGTTCCCTGATTCTTTATGGGAAACTTTTGGATAAGCACTTTCTCTTCACAGGAAATTTGAAAGAGAAGGGAGAGAAGGATCTTCTAAAGCAATACCCTGATTTAGAGGTGGATGTCTTGAAAGCAGGCCAGCATGGTGCTAAAACATCATCAAATCCAGCTTTTCTAGAAAAACTCAAACCAGAGCTCACCCTCATCTCAGTTGGTAAGACCAATCGTGCCAAACTCCCCCATCAGGAAACCTTGACACGACTAGAAACCATCAAGAGTAAGATTTACCGAACTGACCAGAACGGAGCCATTCGGTTTAAAGGGTGGAATAGTTGGCGAATTGAAAGCGTTCGTTAGGAAGAAAAGATGTTGTATATTAGTGAAATAAACTAAAAAACTATTGCATAACAGAGGAAAGGATGATATAATTAAAGCGCTTTTGAAAGTAAATATATTAGTGAGGTGAAAACCATGAAAAATCAGCAAAAGTCGCTTTCTTAGCTAGTTTATACTCTATTGGTCTTTTTCAGTCCAGTGTATCTGCTGTGACAGTCACTAAAAGTTATTGGTATGATTGGAATACCATGTGGGAATATAGTACCAACTATCACGACCATCAATATGCTTGGATTCCGTCATGGTCTCGTTATGAAGGCTATTCTGAGTATAAAGTTGATAGTGGTTGGAATTACGATCGTTATGAGGTCATAAACTACTACAGCGGAAACTATTAATCGTTAAAGAGTGAGAAAAAGGAGGGCTGTATATGATAACTCTTACTCATGTTACCTTAAAAACGCGACAAGTCATCTTGCATGATGCGGATTTCACCTTTAAAAAGGGTAGGATTTATGGCCTTCTTGCTATCAATGGATCGGGAAAGACGACCCTGTTCCGAGCTATTAGCAATTTAATTCCTATAAGTAGTGGAAATATCGCAGTCCCTCCTTCTTTATTTTATTATGAGAGCGTTGAATGGCTGGATGGAAACTTAAGTGGGATGGACTACCTTCGTCTCATAAAAAACATCTGGAAGTCAGACCTGAACTTGGAGGATGAAATCGCCTATTGGGAAATGTCTGACTATATCAATCTTCCCATCCGCAAGTATTCTTTAGGGATGAAGCAACGCTTGGTGATTGCCATGTACTTCCTCAGTCAGGCGAAATGCTGGCTCATGGATGAGATTACAAATGGCTTAGACGAGTATTATCGACAGAAGTTTTTTGATAGACTGGCACAAATCAATAGACAAGAACAGATGGTTCTTTTGAGTTCCCACTACAAAGAGGAGTTAGTGGAGATTTGCGATAGCATGGTAACCATTCATCAGGGGCAGATAGAAGAGGTTCCGTTATGAAAGATATTAGCCTATTTTTGTTAAAGAAAGTTTTCAAAAGTCGTTTAAACTGGATTATCTTACTTTTATTTGCATCTGTACTCGGTGTTACCTTTTATTTAAATAGTCAGACTGCAAACTCACACAGCTTGGAGAGCAGGTTGGAAAGTCGCATTGCAGCCAACGAGAGGGCTATCAATGAAAATGAAGAGAAACTCTCCCAAATGTCTGACACCAGCTCGGAGGAATACCAGTTTGCTAAAAGTAATTTAGAATCGCAAAAAGATCTTTTGAAGCGAAAGACAGAAATTCTGAATTTATTAAAAGAAGGGCGCTGGAAAGAAGCCTATTATTTGCAGTGGCAAGATGAAGAGAAGAATTATGAATTTGTATCAAATGACCCAACTGCTAGCTCTGGACTAAAAATGGGGGTTGACCGCGAACGGAAGATTTACCAAGCCCTGTATCCCTTGAACATAAAAGCACATACTTTGGAGTTTCCGACCCACGGGATTGATCAGATTGTCTGGATTTTAGAGGCTATCATCCCAACCTTGTTTGTAGTTGCTATTATTTTTATGCTAACGCAACTATTTGCAGAAAGATATCAAAATCATCTGGATACAGCTCAGTTATATCCTTTTTCAAAAGTGACATTTGCCATGTCCTCCCTTGGAGTTGGGGTGGGCTATGTAACTGTGCTGTTTATCGGAATCAGCGGATTTTCTTTTCTAGTGGGAAGTCTGATAAGTGGTTTTGGACAGTTAGATTATCCCTACCCGATTTATAGCTTAGTGAATCAAGAGGTAACTATTGGAAAGATACAAGATGTGTTATTTCCTAGCTTGCTCTTAACTTTCTTAGCCTTTATCGTCATTGTGGAAGTCGTCTACTTGATTGCTTACTTTTTCAAGCAAAAAATGCCTGTCCTCTTTCTTTCACTTATTGGGATTGTTGGCTTATTGTTTGGCATTCAAACAATTCAGCCTCTTCAAAAGATTGCACATCTGATTCCCTTTACTTACTTGCGTTCAGTGGAGATTTTATCTGGAAGATTACCTAAGCAGATTGATAATGTCAATCTGAATTGGAGCATGGGGATGGTCTTACTTCCTTGCCTGATTATCCTTTTGTTAGTGGGGATTCTATTTATTGAAAGATGGGGAAGTTCACGTAAAAAGGAAGTTTTTAATAGGTCTTAGCGTTCCTATACGGAAGGTGAGGAAAAAACTAACACAGGGAGGGAACCAACCAGGTTCTCTCTTTTTGATGCAGACATCAAGAAGAAAACAGAAAGTTTTTAAAAAATTGACTTTTTATCTTGACAAGGGATAGAAAACTTGGTATCATATAAAAGT
>CAUVRF010000061.1:0-9851 GCA_963554245.1 uncultured Streptococcus sp. | reverse complement strand
TGGCTAGCCATTGCCTTAGCATTGACGGTATTATCAAGTAGATAAGAAATGGGCAAGACTAGGTCTTAGCCTATTTTTATTTTTAATGACACTTATAAAGTTATCAATCAAAAAGAAATTATAAAAATCTAGAAAGAAAACATGAAAGATAAAATTAAAGAATATTTGCAAGAGAAGGGGCGAGTGACGGTAAATGACCTGGCTCAGGCTCTCGGAAAGGATGGGTCCAAGGATTTCCGTGAGTTGATTAAAACCCTGTCTCTGATGGAAAGAAAGCACCAGATTCGCTTTGAAGATGATGGCAGTTTATGTCTGGACCAAAAGAAGAAACATGAAATCACCCTCAAAGGGATTTTTCATGCCCATAAAAACGGCTTTGGCTTTGTCAGTCTAGAAGGCGAAGAGGACGATCTTTTTGTAGGAAAAAACGATGTCAACTATGCCATTGATGGTGATACCGTTGAGGTCGTGATTAAGAAAGTCGCTGACCGTAACAAGGGAACTGCTGCAGAAGCCAAAATTATCGATATCCTAGAGCATAGCCTGACGACAGTTGTCGGGCAAATTGTTCTGGATCAGGAAAAGCCCAAGTATGCGGGCTACATTCGTTCAAAGAATCAGAAAATCAGCCAACCGATTTATGTGAAGAAACCGGCTATCAAGTTGGAAGGTACTGAAGTTCTCAAGGTCTTTATTGACAAATACCCAAGTAAGAAACATGATTTCTTTGTCGCTAGTGTGCTAGACGTGGTGGGGCACTCGACTGATGCTGGGATTGACGTTCTTGAAGTCTTGGAATCCATGGATATTGTTTCAGAATTTCCAGAAGCTGTTCTCAAGGAAGCAGAAAGTGTGCCAGAAGCTCCGTCTCAAAAGGATATGGGAGGTCGTCTGGACCTGAGAGATGAAATCACCTTTACCATTGACGGTGCGGATGCCAAGGACTTAGACGACGCAGTACACATCAAGCCTTTAAAGAATGGCAATATCGAACTCGGAGTTCACATCGCAGATGTTTCCTACTATGTGACCGAGGGTTCTGCCCTTGACAAGGAAGCCCTTAACCGCGCGACTTCTGTCTATGTGACAGACCGAGTGGTTCCAATGCTTCCAGAGCGTTTGTCAAATGGCATCTGCTCTCTCAATCCTCAAGTAGATCGCTTGACCCAGTCTGCTATTATGGAAATTGATAAACATGGTCGTGTGGTTAATTACACCATTACCCAAACAGTCATCAAGACTAGTTTCCGTATGACCTATAGCGCTGTCAATGACATCCTGGCTGGCGATGAGGAAAAGAGACAAGAGTTTAAGAAAATTGTTCCAAGTATCGAGCTCATGGCCAAGCTACATGAAAGGCTAGAAAGCATGCGTGAGAAACGTGGAACTCTCAATTTTGATACCAGTGAAGCTAAGATTCTGGTGGATAAAACAGGCAAGCCTGTGGATATCGTCCTTCGCCAACGTGGCATTGCTGAGCGGATGATTGAGTCCTTCATGTTGATTGCTAATGAAACGGTTGCCGAGCACTTTAGCAAGTTGGATCTACCTTTCATCTATCGAATTCACGAGGAGCCCAAGGCTGAAAAAGTTCAGAAGTTTATTGATTACGCCTCTAGTTTTGGTTTACGAATTTATGGAACTGCCAGTGAGATTAGCCAAGAGGCTCTCCAAGACATCATGCGTGCTGTTGAGGGAGAACCCTATGCGGATGTATTGTCCATGATGCTTCTCCGTTCTATGCAACAGGCTCGCTATTCTGAGCACAATCACGGTCACTATGGACTAGCCGCTAACTATTACACTCACTTCACCAGTCCTATTCGCCGTTATCCAGACCTTCTAGTCCACCGTATGATTCGGGACTATGGTCGTTCTAAGGAAATAGCAGAGCATTTTGAACAAGTGATTCCAGAGATTGCAACCCAGTCTTCCAACCGTGAACGTCGTGCCATCGAGGCTGAGCGTGAAGTCGAAGCCATGAAAAAGGCTGAGTACATGGAAGAATATGTGGGTGAAGAGTACGACGCAGTTGTATCCAGCATCGTCAAATTCGGTCTCTTTGTTGAATTGCCAAATACAGTCGAAGGTTTGATTCACATTACCAATTTGTCTGAATTTTATCATTTCAACGAGCGAGATTTGACTCTCCGTGGAGAGAAATCAGGAACAACCTTCCGTGTGGGACAGCAAATTCGCATTCAAGTTGAAAGAGCCGATAAGATGACGGGAGAGATTGATTTCTCTTATATTCCAAGTGAATTTGATGTCATCGATAAAGGCTTGAAACAAACTGGGCGCAAAGACAGAGGTCGTGGTTCAAGTCGTCGTTCAGATAAGAAGGAAGACAAGAGAAAATCAGGGCGCTCAAATGATAAGCACAAGCATTCACAAAAAGACAAGAAGAAAAAGGGCAAGAAACCTTTTTACAAAGAAGTAGCTAAGAAAGGAGCCAAACATGGCAAAGGGCGAGGGAAAGGTCGTCGCACAAAATAAAAAAGCGCACCACGACTATACAATCGTAGATACGCTAGAGGCAGGAATGGTCCTCACAGGAACGGAGATCAAGAGTGTACGAGCGGCTAGAATCAATCTAAAGGACGGCTTTGCCCAAGTAAAAAATGGGGAAGTCTGGTTGAGTAATGTTCATATCGCTCCTTACGAAGAAGGCAATATCTGGAATCAGGAACCAGAACGCCGTCGCAAACTTCTCCTTCATAAAAAACAAATCCAAAAATTGGAGCAAGAAACCAAAGGGACAGGGATGACCCTGGTTCCCCTTAAAGTCTATCTCAAAGATGGCTATGCCAAGTTACTTTTAGGACTTGCTAAAGGGAAACATGACTATGACAAACGGGAGTCGATCAAGCGACGTGAACAAAATCGCGACATCGCGCGTGTGATGAAAGCTGTTAACCAGCGATAAAAAGAGGAAATGAAAATGGAAAAACTAATTGCCTATAAACGCATGCCCTTGTGGAATAAACAAACGATGCCCGAAGCAGTTCAGCAAAAGCACAATACTAAAGTCGGCACTTGGGGAAAAATTACTGTCTTGAAGGGTGCTCTCAAGTTTATTGAGTTGACTGAAGATGGTGAGGTTCTAGCTGAGCACCTCTTTGAGGCAGGAGCTGACAACCCTATGGCACAACCGCAAGCCTGGCACCGAGTGGAGGCCGCAACAGACGATGTAGAATGGTACTTGGAATTTTATTGTAAACCTGAGGATTATTTCCCTAAGAAATACAATACAAATCCAGTCCATTCAGAGGTTCTAGAAGCCATGCAAACGGTAAAACCTGGAAGAGCCTTGGATTTGGGTTGTGGTCAAGGCCGTAACTCTCTCTTCTTAGCACAACAAGGTTTTGATGTGACAGCTGTGGATCAAAATGAACTATCTCTGGAAATTTTAAAAAGCATCGTAGAGCAAGAGGATCTAGATTTGCCTGTTGGACTTTATGATATCAATTCAGCCAGCATCAGCCAAGTCTATGATTTCATCGTATCGACAGTTGTTCTCATGTTTCTTCAAGCAGATCGTATTCCAGCTATCATCCAGAATATGCAGGAGCAAACTAGTGTTGGAGGCTACAACCTTATCGTCTGTGCCATGGATACAGAGGATTATCCTTGCTCGGTTAATTTCCCATTCACTTTTAAAGAAGGGGAGTTGGCGGACTACTACAAAGATTGGGAATTGATTAAGTACAATGAAAACCCAGGACATCTGCACCGTCGTGATGAAAATGGTAATCGCATTCAACTACGCTTTGCGACTATGCTAGCCAAGAAAATCAAGTAAATCAAATCTTTACAAGCGAATAGAAACCACTTTGCAAGGTTTCTATTCGTTTTTGTTTGCGTTGGTTGATTGGGACGAGCAGGATTTTATGCTATACTAGAAGTAGGAAATCAGAGCATTAGAACTGTATTGCTGATACTCTCAGCGCAAGAAAGTCTTTATGATGGAGGTGGTCGAATGACGAGTCTTTTGGTGGAATTATATGATCGGCATGTATTGGAAAAGAATGTCTACCAAGCCTTTATCAGTGATTGTGACGAGATTCTTTTTCTATCTTTGACAAAAATAAGTAATGAAGAGAAAGTTTCTCTCCGTCAGTTTATCATGGATGAGGTACCTCATATCCAACGAGTGACCTTTCGTCAGTTATCCTTAGAACAACTAGCGGACCAGTTAGATTATTGCCTAGCAGGTTACGACCAAGTCCTTCTCGATGTTTTTGGTGGGGATTCGCTACTAGCCTTATCCCTCTATCAATACGGCTTGGATCGCCATCTTCCCATCGTTGCCATGGATGTCGAGCGAGGAAAACAATACAAGTGGGTAGCCGGCCAGTTGGAAAAAGAAGACTTGGACATTCCAACCCTAAGCATCCAACAGTTGATAGCCTTGCGTGGTGGAAAAATGCTCAAATCAAAACGCCCTATCCACTCAGTTCAGCAAATTGCAGCCATCAAAAAACTAGCCAGCTCCGCCATTGCCAATCCTGCCCACTGGTATCAAGTGACCCAATTTTTCTCTCTAGCTAAGACCAATGACCTGCATACTGAGACAGAAAAGATACTGGAAAACAATGGCAGGTATTATCACTATCCAAAATCCCTTATTCCTTTACTTGTGGAAGCAGGGATGCTTTGTATTGAAAGCGAGGACAAGAAACGAGTAGCATACAGCTTTCCAAGTCAAGAAGCTCAAGTCTTTTGCCGCAATAAGGGACATATTTTAGAGGTATATCTCTATCTCTTGGCGCTTGAATCTCAGCTGTTTGATGAGTGCATGATAGGCGGTGAGATTGATTGGAATGGCATCTTTCCAGAGGCAGACAATGTCCAAAATGAGATTGATGTTATTCTAAGAAAGGGGCGCTCGATTACCTTTATCTCATGCAAGATGACAGATTTATCAGTTGAAGCCATCAACGAACTAGAAGTCTACGCCAATCATTTTGCTGGGGAGAGTTGCCTCAAGTTGATTGTTTGTACTGGAAAAATCAATCCAGCTTATGCCAATCGCTGCCAAGAATACGGCGTGCTGGTCATTAGAAGTGAGCAGATTCCCAATCTCATTCCCATGCTAAAAAAATATTCTAAGAGACAAAAAAGATAAGAAATAATATCATGAAAGGCTGGGATTCCAGTCTTTTTTTTCTTCTTTTTCGAATAAATGAGAAAAGGAGGTAGACCATGTTTGTAGCCAGAGATGCCAAGGGGAATTTGGTAAATGCCCTCGAAAAAGATGTGACCAAGCAAGCTTATACTTGTCCAGCCTGTGGAGGCGGACTACGGTTACGCCAAGGACAGAGTATTCGAACGCACTTTGCCCATGAAAGGTTAAGAGATTGCATCGCTATATTCGAGAATGAAAGTCCAGAACACTTGGGCAACAAAGAGGCCCTTTATCACTGGGCCAAGAAAGACTGTCAGGTTGCCTTAGAATATAGTCTGCCTGAGATCCAGCAGATTGCGGATGTTCTCGTCAATGGGAAACTAGCTCTGGAGGTTCAGTGCAGTCCCTTGTCTCAAAAGCTTTTAGGCGACAGAAGTCAAGGCTACCGTAGTCAGGGCTACAAAGTTATTTGGCTACTGGGAGAAAAACTCTGGTTAAAGGAGCGATTAACACAACTGCAAAGGGGATTTCTCTATTTTAGTCAAAATATGGGTTTCTATGTTTGGGAACTAGATTTCAAAAAACAAGTTTTGAGACTCAAATATCTTCTGCATCAGGACCTACGTGGCAAGCTTCATTTTCAGGTCAAGGAATTTCCCTATGGAAAAGGAAATCTCTTGGAAATTCTACGATTTCCTTATCAGAAACAAAAACTGCCTCGTTTTGCAGTTGTGCAAGATTCCACTATCTGTCACTACATTCACCAGCAGTTGTACTACCAAACGCCTTACTGGATGAAGAAGCAGGAGGAAGCTTATCATCGAGGAGACAATCTATTAAACCATCAACTGGACGACTGGTATCCCCAAGTCAAGCCGATAGAATCGGGTGATTTTTTGCAGATTGAAACGGATCTGACTAGCTATTATAGAAATTTTCAGACTTACTATCAAAAAAATCCGAAAAATAATCGCCAAAAGCTCTATCCACCAGCCTTTTATCACTTATATTTCTCAAAAAATGTGGTAAAATAGAAAGGATGGAGGAATCTTATGGTATTACAACGACATGAAATAAATGAAAAAGATACATGGGATCTTTCAACAATCTACCCAACAGACCAAGCTTGGGAAGAAGCCTTGAAAGATTTAACTGAAAAAGTACAAACAGCGTCCCAGTATGAGGGGCATCTCTTGGATAGCGCAGACAGTTTGCTTGAGATCACAGAATTCTCACTCGACTTGGAACGCCAAGTTGAAAAGCTTTATGTCTATGCGCATATGAAAAATGACCAGGACACGCGTGAAGCTAAGTATCAAGAGTACTATGCTAAGGCAATGACCCTATACAGTCAGTTAGAACAAGCCTTTTCATTCTATGAACCTGAGTTTATGGAGATTAGCCAAGAGCAGTATGCGGCCTTCCTAGAAGCTCAGCCAAAACTCCAAGTTTACAAGCACTTTTTTGACAAGCTCTTGCAAAAGAAAGACCATGTTCTTTCGCAACGTGAGGAAGAATTGCTTGCTGGAGCAGGAGAAATCTTTGGCGCTGCTAGTGAAACTTTTGCTATTTTGGACAACGCGGATATTAGCTTCCCATATGTCCTTGATGACGAAGGCAATGAAGTGCAACTCTCACACGGTACTTACATTCGCTTGATGGAGTCTAAAAACCGTGAAGTGCGTCGTGGTGCCTATGAAGCCCTTTATGCGACATATGAGCAATTCCAACACACTTATGCTAAGACTTTGCAGACAAATGTTAAGGTGCAAAACTACCGAGCAAAAGTTCGCAACTATAAGAGTGCTCGCCATGCAGCCCTCGCAGCAAATTTTGTTCCAGAAAGTGTCTATGAAAATCTAGTAGCAGCAGTTCGCAAACATTTGCCACTCTTGCATCGATACCTTAACCTGCGTTCTAAAATCTTGGGGATTTCAGATCTCAAGATGTATGATGTCTACACACCGCTTTCGTCAGTAGATTATAGCTTTACCTACGAAGAAGCCTTGAAAAAGGCAGAAGAAGCCTTGGCAGTTTTAGGTGACGACTACTTGAGCCGTGTTAAACGTGCCTTCAGTGAGCGTTGGATTGATGTCTATGAAAACCAAGGCAAGCGTTCTGGTGCCTACTCTGGTGGTTCTTACGATACCAATGCCTTCATGCTTCTCAACTGGCAGGACAATCTAGACAATCTCTTTACCCTTGTCCATGAAACAGGTCACAGTATGCATTCAAGCTATACTCGAGAAACTCAGCCTTATGTTTACGGAGATTATTCTATCTTCTTGGCTGAGATTGCCTCAACGACCAATGAAAATATCTTGACAGAGAAATTGTTGGAAGAAGTGGAAGACGACGCAACTCGTTTTGCTATTCTCAATAACTTCTTGGACGGTTTCCGTGGAACAGTCTTCCGTCAAACTCAATTCGCTGAGTTTGAACATGCCATCCACCAAGCAGACCAAAATGGAGAAGTCTTGACAAGTGATTTCCTCAATAAGCTCTACGCTGACTTGAATCAAGAGTATTATGGACTCAGCAAGGAAGACAATCCTCAAATCCAATACGAGTGGGCACGAATCCCACACTTCTACTATAACTACTATGTTTATCAGTATTCAACAGGTTTTGCAGCTGCTTCAGCCTTGGCTGAGAAGATTGTCCATGGTAGCCAAGAAGACCGTGACCGCTATATCGACTACCTCAAGGCAGGTAAGTCAGACTATCCGCTCAATGTCATGAGAAAAGCGGGAGTGGATATGGAGAAGGAAGACTATCTCAACGATGCCTTTGCAGTCTTTGAACGTCGCTTGAACGAGTTTGAAGCCCTTGTTGAAAAATTGGGATTGGCTTAAGATGGTAGAGTCTTACAGTAAAAATGCCAATCACAATATGCGCCGGCCTGTCGTCAAGGAAGAAATCGTAGAACTCATGCGCCAGCGTCAAAAGCAGGTGACTGGTTCTTTGAAAGAATTGGAAGCCTTCGCTCGCAAGGAAAATATCCCAATCATTCCTCATGAAACAGTTGCTTACTTTCGATTTCTCATGGAAAGTCTGCAGCCTAAGAATATTTTGGAAATTGGGACAGCTATCGGTTTTTCAGCTCTTTTGATGGCGGAGCATGCGCCAGATGCTAAGATTACAACCATTGACCGCAATCCTGAGATGGTAGGCTTTGCCAAGGAAAACTTTGCCCAGTTTGACAGTTGTAAGCAAATCACCCTCTTAGAGGGAGATGCCGTAGATGTTTTGTCTAGCCTGACAGAAACTTATGACTTTGTCTTTATGGATTCGGCTAAGTCCAAGTACATCGTCTTTCTACCTGAAATCCTCAAACGACTTGAAGTTGGTGGAGTGGTTGTCTTGGATGATATTTTTCAAGGAGGAGATGTTGCCAAGGACATCATGGAAGTCCGCCGTGGTCAACGAACCATTTATCGTGGTTTGCAAAGACTTTTCGACGCAACTTTGGACAATCCAGGTCTAACAGCAACTCTAGTTCCACTTGGGGACGGCATTCTCATGCTACGAAAGAATCTAGCAGAAGTAGAGCTTCCTGAGAGCGAATGATTTTCAGAAAAATTTAAGAAATTATAGTAAAATAGATAAGGTAACACTTACCGTAAAAGGAGTAAAAATGAAGAAAAAACTTATGGCAGGAGCCATCACACTTTTATCAGTAGCAACACTTGCAGCTTGTTCAAATAGTTCTGAAGGAAAAGATTTGATCAGCATGAAGGGTGATGTGATTACAGAACATCAATTCTTTGAAGAAGTAAAGAATAATCCAACTGCGCAACAAGTCTTGCTAAATATGACCATCCAAAAAGTATTCGAACAACAATATGGATCAGAGGTAACGGATAAAGATGTGGATGACGCCGTTGCTGAAGAACAAAAGAAATACGGTGATAGCTACAACAGCGTACTTCAACGGGCAGGTATGACACCTGAGACTCGTAAAGCTCAAATCCGTACTAGCAAATTGGTTGAATTGGCGGTTAAGAAGGCTGCTGAGAGTGAGTTGACAGACGAAGCCTACCAAAAAGCTTTTGAGTCTTACACACCAGATGTAACAGCTCAAATCATCCGTTTGGATAATGAAGACAAGGCAAAAGAAGTACTTGAGAAAGCCAAAGCAGAAGGTGCAGATTTTGCTCAGTTGGCAAAAGACAACTCTAACGACGACAAAACAAAAGAAAATGGTGGAGAAATCACTTTTGACTCTGCTTCAACAGAACTTCCCGAACAAGTTAAGAAAGCAGCCTTTGCCTTGGATGTGAATGGGGTTTCTGATGTGATTACAGCTACTGGGACACAAGCCTACAGCAGTCAGTTCTACATCATCAAAGTAACGAAGAAAACAGAAAAATCTTCTAATATAGAGGATTACAAAGAAAAATTGAAGACCATTATCTTGACTCAAAAACAAAATGATTCAGCCTTTGTTCAAGGAGTAATTGGTAAAGAATTGCAAGCAGCAAACATCAAGGTTAAAGACCAAGCCTTCCAAAACATCTTCACCCAATACATCGGTGGTGGTGACTCAAGCTCAAGTTCAAGCAGTAGCTCTTCATCTAACTAAGCAATGAAAATACAAATCTCATTTGAGGTTTGTATTTTTTATGCTTGAAGACAAAAAATGAGTAAAATTCGAAGGATTAAAGGGTAAGTGGTAAGAGTTTTTAGATTGAATCAAATTTTCCTGTGAGGGAGAACAGAA
>CAUVRF010000060.1:0-9952 GCA_963554245.1 uncultured Streptococcus sp. | reverse complement strand
CACTTGACGTTGATATCTTCGATATCTGGCACTTGTCAATCACTGGTCTTTTGATCAAATGGTACGCAGACAACAATGGAGTTAGCCAAGGGGTTTCCCTTTTCATCGCAACTGCAGCAGTTGTCCTTGTAGGTATTTTGAAAATCATCAACTCTGACTTGATGAAACCAACATTCGATGACCTTCTTAATGCACCAAGTTCATCACCAATGACTTCAACTCACATGAACTACATGATGAACCCAGTTATCATGGTTTTGGATAAGATTTTTGAAAAATTCTTCCCAGGTCTTGATAAATATGACTTTGATGCTGCTAAATTGAACAAAAAAATCGGTTTCTGGGGATCTAAATTCTTCATCGGTTTCATCCTTGGTATTGTTATCGGTTTTATGGGTACTCCACAACCTGTTGAAGGACTTAAAGATGCTGCAAACTGGCAAGAAGTTATTAAAGGTTGGTTGTCTCTTGGTTTGACAGCCGGTGTAGCTTTGGAACTCTTCTCACTTATCGGATCATGGTTCATCGCAGCCGTAGAACCACTTTCACAAGGTATTACAAACGTTGCTACTAAACGTCTTCAAGGACGTAAATTCAACATCGGTCTTGACTGGCCTTTCATCGCTGGTCGTGCTGAAATCTGGGCTTGTGCCAACGTACTTGCTCCAATCATGCTAGTAGAAGCTGTACTTCTTTCTAAAGTCGGAAATGGTATCTTGCCACTTGCAGGTATCATCGCAATGGGTGTAACTCCAGCTCTCTTGGTAGTTACTCGTGGTAAATTGCTCCGTATGATCATCTTCGGAACTCTCTTGTTGCCACTCTTCCTTCTTTCAGGTACACTTATTGCACCATTTGCAACTGAACTTGCTAAAGGTGTGGGTGCCTTCCCAGAAGGTGTGAGTCAAACTCAATTGATTACTCACTCAACTCTTGAAGGACCAATCGAAAAACTTCTTGGTTGGGCAATTGGTAATGCCACAACAGGTGATATCAAAGCAATCCTTGGCGCAGCAGTCTTCCTTGTATTCTATGTAGGTATCTTTGCTTGGTATAGAAAACAAATGATTAAACGTAATGAAGAATACGCAGCAAATGCTAAATAATTCGCTCCTATAAAATGTAAATTGTGAAAACTAGGTTGTCAGTTTCCTAATGGGGAGTGACAGCCTAGTTTTTTATAAACTATCAAGAAATCGGAGAAAATAATGGTAATTGAAATAAAATCAGAGCAATTGACGGTCCAATTTAAAACTTTTGGTGGTGCCTTGTCGTCAATCAAGGATCGAGATGACGTTGAGTACTTGTGGCAGGGAGATGCCACCTATTGGAGTGGGCAAGCTCCAGTACTTTTCCCAATCTGTGGCTCTTTAAGAGAAGATACAGCCTTCTACAGTCATGCAGATGGAACGGAGACGAAAGGAAACATTCCTCGTCATGGTTTGGTCCGTAAAAAAGATTTTGAATTAGTTGATCAAACAGAAAACAGCGTAACCTTTGCGATCGAAGATGATGAGAATACTTATCAAAACTATCCTTATCATTTTCGACTTGAAATCACTTATAGGGTTACTGGCAAGACCGTTCGTACCCAATACAAGGTTTTCAATAGAGAAACTAGCAAGGTCATGCCATACTTTATCGGAGGACATCCAGGGTTTAATTGCCCTCTGCTAGATGGCGAAACTTATGAAGACTACTATTTAGAGTTTGAGAAAGAAGAGACTTGCTCTGTTCCGCGTCCATTCCCAGAAACAGGAATGTTAGACTTCCAAGATAGAAGTCCATGGTTGGATTCACAAAAGGAAGTGGATCTCAGTTACGATCTGTTTCGTGTTGATGCAGTGACTTTGGATGAGTTGCAATCTAGAACAATTGCCCTTCGTTCTCGTAAGAATGAGAAGGGATTAAAAGTACACTTCCAAGAGTTCTCAAATCTCATCATTTGGTCAACTTTGAATAAGGGACCTTTTATAGCGTTCGAACCATGGTCTGGCTTGTCAACGTCCCTTGAAGAAGGAGATCATCTAGAAGATAAGAAGAATGTTCGGCTCTTGGAACCCGGTCAAGTAGATCAGATTGGTTTTGAGATTGAAATTTTTTAGATTAAAAAATAAAACACAAAAACAAACATTAACTGTTGACTTTTTCTGTAAATAGGAGTATATTATGTTTGTAAGCAACAAACGGTGTTTGTAACAAACAAATAACCGCTTGTTATATTCTCTTTAACGGAGAAAGTTTGTTTCCAGGAGATTGATTTCCTGGACTTGGATAAGGTGTTATTCATCTCATTCAATCAAATTTGTCACTAAACTGCTAGAAAGACTTTTATAGGTTATAAAAGTCTTTACTGGCCTAGAAAAGTAAAAAGGAGTAAACAATATGTCTATTGTTATCGGTGCAGATGCTGCAGGTTTGAGATTGAAAGAAGTTGTGAAAGACTTCTTGGAAAAAGAAAACTTCCACGTTGTGGATGTTACAGCTGAAGGTCAAGACTTTGTTGATGTGACTCTTGCTGTTGCTGCAGAAGTAAACAAAGAAGAACAAAACCTTGGTATCGTGATTGATGCTTATGGAGCTGGTCCATTCATGGTTGCAACTAAGATCAAAGGAATGGTTGCTGCAGAAGTATCTGACGAACGTTCAGCTTATATGACTCGTGGCCACAACAACTCACGTATGATCACTATGGGTGCACAACTTGTTGGTGATGAATTGGCTAAAAACATCGCTAAAGGATTTGTTAACGGTAAATACGATGGTGGACGTCACCAAATTCGTGTCGACATGTTGAACAAAATGTGCTAATTAGATTACAGTAAGAAAGGTAAGTTAAAAATGAGAATTGCAATTGGATGTGACCACATCGTAACAGATGAAAAAATGGCGGTTTCAGAATTTTTGAAATCAAAAGGATATGAAGTCATTGACTTTGGTACATATGACCATACACGTACTCACTACCCAATCTTTGGTAAAAAAGTAGGAGAAGCCGTAACTAGCGGTCAAGCTGATCTTGGGGTATGTATCTGTGGTACTGGTGTTGGTATCAACAACGCTGTCAACAAAGTTCCAGGAGTTCGTTCTGCCTTGGTTCGTGATATGACAACAGCTCTTTATGCAAAAGAACAATTGAACGCCAACGTTATTGGTTTTGGTGGTAAAATCACTGGTGAATTGCTCATGTGCGATATCATTGAAGCTTTCATCAAAGCTGAATACAAACCATCAGAAGAAAACAAAAAATTGATTGCGAAAATTGAGCACGTTGAAACTCACAATGCTCATCAAGCAGATGCAAACTTCTTTACAGAATTCCTTGAAAAATGGGATCGCGGTGAATACCACGACTAAGAGGTGACGCATGATTTTAACAGTCACAATGAATCCATCCATTGATATTTCTTATCCTTTGGATGAATTAAAAATTGACACTGTCAACCGTGTGGTGGACGTGACCAAGACAGCTGGTGGTAAAGGTCTCAATGTTACACGAGTTCTTTCAGAATTTGGTGATTCTGTTGCTGCTACTGGTTTGGTCGGTGGTAAACTTGGTGAGTTTTTAGTAGAGCATATCGACGATAAAGTAACGAAACGTTTCTTCTCAATTCAAGGAGAGACTCGTAACTGTATCGCTATTCTCCATGGTGACAACCAAACAGAAATCCTTGAAAAAGGGCCTGAAGTTCTGGAACAAGAAGGGCAAGACTTCTTGGTTCATTTCGAAAATCTTCTTGACACTGTGGAAGTAGTAGCCATCTCTGGTAGTCTGCCAGCTGGCCTTCCAGTTGACTACTATGCGAGCTTAGTAGAGCTTGCTAATCGCGCAGGAAAACCAGTTGTTCTGGATTGCTCAGGTGCTGCCCTTCAGGCGGTTCTTGAATCACCACATAAACCAACAGTAATCAAACCCAATAACGAAGAATTGTCTCAGCTTCTTGGGAAAGATGTTTCTGAGGATTTGGATGAATTAAAAGAAGTTCTACAAGAGCCTCTATTTGCAGGGATTGAGTGGATAATTGTTTCACTTGGAGCATATGGTGCTTTTGCAAAACACGGTGATACTTTCTACAAGGTAGATATTCCAAGAATTCAGGTAGTCAATCCTGTCGGATCTGGAGATTCTACTGTTGCAGGTATTTCATCAGGACTTCTTCATAAGGAATCAGATGCAGAACTCCTCATTAAGGCAAATGTCCTTGGAATGCTTAATGCTCAAGAAAAGATGACAGGTCATGTCAATATGGCCAACTATCAAGCTTTATATGATCAATTAATAGTAAAAGAGGTATAAAATGGCTTTAACAGAACAAAAACGTGCACGCTTAGAGAAACTTTCAGATGAAAATGGAATCATTTCAGCTCTTGCCTTTGACCAACGTGGCGCTTTGAAACGCCTCATGGCTCAATACCAAACGGAAGAACCAACAGTTGCTCAAATGGAAGAACTTAAAGTATTGGTTGCAGATGAATTGACAAAATACGCATCATCTATGCTTCTCGACCCTGAATATGGTCTTCCAGCTACAAAAGCGCTTGATCCAAATGCTGGTCTTCTCCTTGCTTATGAGAAAACTGGCTACGACACAACAAGCACTAAACGCTTACCAGACTGCTTGGATGTTTGGTCTGCAAAACGCATTAAAGAACAAGGTGCGGATGCAGTCAAATTCTTGCTTTACTATGACGTAGACAGCTCTGACGAACTCAACCAACAAAAACAAGCCTACATCGAACGCATCGGTTCTGAGTGTGTGGCGGAAGATATTCCATTCTTCCTTGAAATCCTCGCTTACGATGAAAAAATCGCTGATGCAGGTTCTGCAGAATACGCTAAAGTAAAACCACACAAGGTTATCGGTGCTATGAAGGTCTTCTCAGACCCACGCTTTAACATCGACGTTTTGAAAGTGGAAGTTCCAGTCAACGTCAAATACGTTGAAGGCTTTGGCGATGGTGAAATCGTGCATACTCGTGAAGAAGCGGCAGCTTTCTTCAAAGCGCAAGACGAAGCAACAAATCTTCCTTACATCTACTTAAGTGCAGGTGTATCAGCCAAACTCTTCCAAGAAACACTTGTCTTTGCCCACGAATCAGGTGCAAACTTCAACGGAGTTCTTTGCGGCCGTGCAACATGGGCTGGATCAGTTGAAGCCTACATCAAAGACGGTGAAGCAGCAGCTCGCGAATGGCTTCGCACAACTGGATTTGAGAACATTGACGAACTCAACAAGGTTCTTCAAACAACAGCGACTTCATGGACTGAACGTGTATAAGTTTTCCCCCTAATCTTAGGAACATTGATCTAAATAAAAATTTTAAAAAAAGTTGAATGTAAAGGTTTACAAAAAAACTTACTTGTGCTATACTTAAATCACAAGTTAATACAAGGTGAGTGTTACTAAGTAATATTAGGCATGATCACAGGTGAATTAGAAATCGGCTGATTTTCTAGTTCATTTGTGGTCATTTTTTGTACTCATATACCTTTAAGATATAAAAGGAGGTTGACATGTATCGAATTCTAAATCCAATAAATCATAATGTTTCGCTTGTCAGGAATGATAAGGGAGAAGAAGTGATTGTAATTGGTAAGGGGATTGCATTTGGGAAGAGGAAGGGAGATTTGATTACTGAACATCAGGTTGAGAAAATCTTTCGGATGAAGACCGAAGAGTCAAGAGAAAACTTTATGGCTCTCCTAAAAGATGTTCCGCTTGATTTTATCACAGTGACCTATGAAATCATTGATAAGCTATCAAAGAAATATCATTATCCGATTCAAGAGTATCTCTACGTAACCTTGACAGATCATATTTACTGTTCTTACCAAGCTCTAGCACAAGGAAGGTACAAGGATAGTAATCTGCCAGATATTTCCACTAAGTATCCTGTCGCTTTTCAAATCGCAAAGGAAGCCTTTGAAATCTATCGTCAGAAGTTGACAGATCATTTCCCTGAGGATGAAATTATTCGGATCGCTTATCATTTCATCAATGCCGAAGGGGAGAATGAAGTTCAAGTGGTTGAGTCGATTGATAAGAGGAAAGAAATTCTCAGGAATGTCGAAGAAGTGCTAAAGGGTTATGCAATTCAACGAACCAAAGAGAATAATCATTTCTATGATCGTTTTATGATTCATTTGAATTATTTCTTGGATTATTTAGACAGATCTAGAGATGATAACCAATCACTTCTGGATATGGAAGATCATATTAAACAATCCTATCCAAAAGCGTTCGAGATTGGTTCCAAGATCTATGATGTGATTACGCAATATACGGGTCTTGATTTGTATAAAAGTGAACGAGTTTATCTAGTTCTACATATCCAACGTTTATTGTCATAAAAATTTAATTAAAAATACATAAGGAGAATTCTATCATGAATAGAGAAGAAGTAACATTGTTAGGTTTTGAAATTGTTGCCTATGCTGGCGATGCTCGATCAAAACTATTGGAAGCCTTGAAGGCTGCTGAAGCTGGTGATTTCGCGAAAGCGGATACTCTCGTGGAGGAAGCAGGTGGTTGCATCGCTGAGGCACACCACGCGCAAACAAGTCTATTGACTAAGGAAGCAGCTGGTGAGGACTTAGCTTATAGTGTAACCATGATGCATGGCCAAGACCACTTGATGACAACTATCTTGCTCAAAGATTTGATGCACCATTTAATCGAACTCTATAAGAGAGGAGTTAAGTAATGAACAAACTAATTTCATTTATCGAGAAAGGGAAGCCTTTCTTTGAAAAACTGTCTCGTAATATCTATCTTCGTGCTATTCGTGATGGTTTCATTGCTGGTATGCCCGTTATTCTCTTCTCAAGTATCTTTATCTTGATTGCTTTTGTACCAAACTCATGGGGCTTTAAATGGTCTGATGATGTTGTTAATCTCCTCATGAAACCTTATAGCTATTCAATGGGGATTCTGGCTCTCTTGGTAGCTGGTACAACAGCTAAGTCATTGACCGACTCAGTTAACCGTAGCATGGAAAAAACCAACCAAATCAACTATATGTCAACACTGTTGGCAGCGATTGTTGGTTTGTTGATGTTGGCAGCTGATCCGATTGAAGGTGGCTTTGCAACAGGATTTCTTGGAACAAAAGGTTTACTTTCAGCCTTCCTTGCTGCCTTTGTTACTGTAGCTATCTATAAGGTTTGTGTTAAGAACAACGTCACCATTCGTATGCCTGACGAAGTTCCACCCAATATCTCACAAGTTTTTAAAGATGTGATTCCATTCACTCTTTCAGTTGTTTCTCTATATGTTCTTGATTTACTAGCTCGTCATTTTGTTGGAGCAAGCGTAGCTGAATCAATCGGTAAATTCTTTGCACCATTATTCTCAGCCGCGGATGGCTATCTAGGTATTACCATTATCTTTGGGGCCTTTGCCTTCTTTTGGTTTGTTGGTATCCACGGTCCTTCAATCGTCGAACCTGCTATCGCAGCTATTACCTATGCAAATGCCGAAGTCAACTTGAACCTTCTTCAACAAGGTATGCACGCTGACAAGATTCTTACTTCTGGTACACAAATGTTTATCGTTACCATGGGTGGTACAGGTGCGACACTGGTTGTTCCATTCATGTTCATGTGGTTAACAAAATCAAAACGTAACCGTGCAATCGGACGTGCTTCAGTAGTTCCAACTTTCTTTGGTGTAAACGAACCAATCCTGTTTGGTGCACCACTTGTCTTGAACCCAATTTTCTTTATTCCATTTATCTTTGCGCCAATTGCCAACGTATGGATCTTTAAATTCTTCATTGAAACGCTTGGCATGAACTCATTTACAGCCAACCTTCCTTGGACAACACCAGGTCCGCTCGGTATTGTTCTCGGTACAAACTTCCAATTCTTGTCATTTGTACTTGCTGCTTTGTTAATTCTTGTAGACGTAGCCATTTACTATCCATTCCTCAAGGTTTATGATGAACAAATTCTAGAAGAAGAGCGTTCTGGTAAAGCCAATGATGAATTGAAAGAAAAAGTAGCAGCAAACTTCAATACTGCCAAAGCAGATGCTATTCTTGAAAAAGCAGGTGTAGAAACAGCGCAAAACACAATCACTGAGGAAACAAATGTCCTCGTTCTCTGTGCAGGAGGAGGTACAAGTGGTCTCCTTGCAAATGCTCTAAACAAGGCAGCTGCAGAGTACAAAGTTCCTGTTAAAGCAGCAGCTGGTGGCTATGGTGCTCACCGTGAAATGTTGCCTGAGTTTGATCTGGTTATCCTTGCTCCTCAAGTTGCTTCTAACTTTGAAGATATGAAAGCAGAGACCGACAAACTTGGTATCAAACTTGCCAAGACAGAAGGTGGCCAATACATTAAATTGACTCGCGATGGAAAAGGCGCTCTTGCCTTTGTTCAAGCGCAGTTCGAAGAATAAAATGTAAATAGCGAAGAAGTGAGATGGAGGAACTCCTCCCAACTCTATCCCCATCTCGTTTCTATTTCTTGAAAGGTGAATCAAATGACAAAAACACTTCCAAAAGACTTTATTTTTGGTGGGGCAACAGCTGCCTATCAAGCAGAAGGTGCTACACATACTGATGGTAAAGGACCAGTTGCCTGGGACAAATACCTCGAAGATAACTACTGGTACACTGCTGAACCAGCTAGTGATTTCTATCACAAATACCCAGTTGACCTCAAACTTGCAGAAGAGTATGGTGTCAATGGTATCCGTATTTCAATCGCTTGGTCACGTATCTTTCCAACTGGTTATGGGAAGGTTAATGACAAGGGGGTTGAGTTCTATCATAATCTATTTGCAGAGTGCCACAAACGGCATGTTGAGCCCTTCGTGACTCTTCATCACTTTGACACGCCAGAAGCACTTCATTCAAACGGAGATTTCCTGAATAGAGAAAATATTGATCACTTTGTGGATTATGCAGCCTTTTGTTTTGAAGAATTTCCTGAAGTCAACTATTGGACAACCTTTAATGAAATTGGGCCGATAGGAGATGGTCAGTATTTGGTTGGGAAATTTCCTCCAGGTATCCAGTACGACCTTGCCAAAGTCTTCCAATCTCATCACAATATGATGGTGTCGCATGCGCGTGCAGTAAAACTTTTCAAGGATAAGGGTTACAAGGGGGAGATTGGTGTGGTTCATGCCCTGCCTACTAAGTATCCTATGGATCCAGATAATCCAGCAGATGTTCGTGCAGCCGAGTTAGAAGATATCATTCACAATAAATTTATTTTGGATGCGACTTATCTAGGACGATATTCCGAAGAAACGATGGAAGGTGTCAACCATATCTTAGCAGTCAATGGTGGAAGTTTAGATCTGCGTGAAGAAGACTTTGCTGTGCTAGAAGCAGCAAAAGACCTGAACGACTTCCTTGGTATTAACTACTACATGAGTGATTGGATGCAAGCCTTTGATGGCGAAACAGAAATCATTCACAACGGTAAGGGTGAAAAAGGAAGCTCTAAATATCAGATTAAGGGAGTTGGACGTCGAGTGGCGCCTGACTATGTCCCACGTACGGACTGGGACTGGATTATCTATCCTCAAGGTTTGTATGATCAAATCATGCGCGTGAAGAAAGATTACCCAAATTACAAGAAAATCTACATCACAGAGAATGGTCTCGGATACAAAGATGAGTTTGTGGATGGGACAGTCTACGATGATGGACGGATTGATTATGTTAAGAAACATATGGAAGTGATTGCAGATGCAATCTCTGATGGAGCCAATGTCAAAGGCTACTTTATCTGGTCTCTGATGGATGTCTTTTCTTGGTCAAATGGTTACGAAAAGCGTTACGGGCTCTTCTATGTTGATTTTGAAACCCAGGAGCGCTATCCAAAGAAATCGGCTCACTGGTACAAGAAAGTAGCGGAAAGTCAGATTATAGACTAGTAGAATTAGTAATTAGATATAGAATTCTAGTGAGGCAAAAGATGTTCAAAGATTTTATCCAA
>CAUVRF010000059.1:0-9993 GCA_963554245.1 uncultured Streptococcus sp. | reverse complement strand
AAAGCTATCGAAGAAGAATTTGGTGTAACTGCAGCTGCTCCTGTAGCTGTAGCTGTAGCTGCAGCTGGTGCTGCTGACGCTGGTGCTGCTAAAGACTCATTTGACGTTGAATTGACAGCTGCTGGTGACAAAAAAGTTGGCGTTATCAAAGCTGTACGTGAAATCACTGGTCTTGGACTTAAAGAAGCTAAAGAACTTGTTGATGGTGCACCAGGTGTCATCAAAGAAGGCGTTCCAACTGCAGAAGCTGAAGAAATCAAAGCTAAATTGGAAGAAGCTGGAGCTTCAGTTACTCTTAAATAAGAGGCATATACCAATTAGAATTCGGAATACTATAGTATCAGCCTTTTAGAATCGTGAACACATTTTAGAAACTGATAAATTAATTTAGTTTCCTGCCAAAAACCCTACCAAAAATTAATTTGGCAGGGTTTTTTTTAAAAATAAAATTATTTTGGAGAACAGTTGAATATTGTTCTCCTTTTTTTATTTTCTGGAGGGAAAATGACAAAAGAATTACAATCATCACGCTATATTGTCATTTCATTTTTAGTACGTGAAATGGGAATTGACATTGTTGAAGCCATCTCTCTTATGGCTGAATTAGAAAAAAGTGGCTTGGTTCGATTGGAATCAAGTGGGGATTTAATACTCAAAGAACTTGGAGGAGCGCTATGAAACGAATAACCGCAAATCAATACCAAACTTCAGAACGGTATTATAAATTACCTAAAATTCTTTTTGAGGATGAGAAATATATGGATATGAAACTAGAAGTAAAGGTGGCTTATTCTATTTTAAAAGATCGTTTAGAATTATCTCTCAATCGTGGTTGGATAGATGAAGAAGGCGCGGTTTTTTTAGTATTTTCTAATTCTAAACTGATGAGGCTGTTAGGTTGTTCGAAGTCAAAATTACTGTCCATCAAAAAAACTCTTAAAGAATATGACTTAATTGATGAAGTTCAACAGTCTTCAAGTGTTAAAGGAAGACTAGCTAATAAGATTTATTTAGGAGAATTATCTTCTACCCCAGTAGATAATTCAAACAGGCCTAGTGTTAATAAAAGACTAGGGCAGGTTGAAAATGAAACGGCCCCCGTCTCATATTCAGCCCCTAGTGAGACTGAAGTTAGTGAGACTAAATATAGTGAGACTGATTCTTTATTTACTGAGGATGAGGAGGATAGGAATACTCATCCTATCTTGAAAAGAAAAGTAGAAAAGGTCACAAAATATGATCGAGATTATATTTGGGGATTGGTACAAGATCAATTTAGACGAGAAGGTTTTTCTGAAACAGCCAGTGAAATTGCTATGACTGATTTTGAGAGAATCTATCAGTATGCTCTTGACAATGTTCGCTTTGTTAGACGAGCGGAAGCACTTGCTGAATTTGTGTTTAACGGCTTGTATTCTGTTTGGAATAACCGTGTTAGAAAAGGAGGTGGTTAAATGTCGCCAATCGAGTGGATATTAGTTATGCTCATTTTAATTTCAAGTGGTATAACTCTTTGGACGTTGATTGTCGATCAGAAAGGGGTGATCAAGAAATGAGATTTATTGATTTATTTTCAGGTATAGGTGGATTTCGACTAGGAATGGAAAGTGTTGGACACGAGTGTATTGGATTTTGTGAGATTGATAAATTTGCTAGAGAATCTTATAAGTCCATTTTTCAAACGGAAGGAGAAATTGAATTTCATGACATACGAGATGTTTCAGATGACGAATTTAAAAAACTTAGAGGGAAAGTCGATATCATCTGTGGGGGATTCCCTTGTCAAGCATTTTCAATCGCAGGAAGACGATTGGGATTTGAAGATACTAGAGGAACTTTGTTCTTTGAAATTGCTCGGGCGGCCAAACAAATCCAACCACGTTTTCTTTTTCTTGAAAATGTTAAAGGCCTACTCAATCACGATAAGGGACGGACGTTCACCACAATCCTTACCACACTTGATGAGTTGGGGTTTGATGTTGAGTGGCAGGTGCTTAACAGTAAGGATTTCGGCGTTCCCCAAAACAGAGAGAGGGTGTTTATTATCGGACATTCTAGAAAGAAAAGTACCAGACTCTTATTTCCTTTCAGACGAGAAGGTCAAGCAACTAACTCTGAGATTTTAAAAACATTAGGGAATTTGAATCCATCAAAAAGTGGAATGAGCGGTAAAGTCTATTATTCAGAAGGTCTTGCGCCAACCTTAGTTCGTGGAAAAGGAGAAGGATTTAAGATTGCGATTCCTTGCATTACACCAGATAGATTAGACAAGAGACAAAATGGTAGACGCTTTAAGGAAAACCAAGAGGCGATGTTTACTTTAAATACTCAGGATCGTCATGGTATTGTCGTTGTTGGAGATTTACCAACTAGCTTTAAGGAAACTGGTCGAGTTTATGGAAGTGAGGGGTTATCTCCAACACTGACTACAATGCAAGGTGGAGATAAAATTCCCAAAATACTAATTCCAGAACCAATCAAATTTCTAAAAGTACGGGAAGCAACGAAAAAAGGATACGCTCAAGCAGAAATAGGAGATTCAATTAATTTGGAAAGACCAAGTTCTCAGTATCGTCGTGGTAGAGTTGGAAAAGGTATAGCTAATACGTTAACAACTAGTGGACAAATGGGAGTAGTAGTTGCTAGTTATGAAGGAGAAGATAAACAAGTTTATCATGTAGCCGGTGTATTAATAGATGGACAGTTTTACCGTCTGAGGATACGACGAATCACTCCTAAAGAGTGTTTTCGCTTGCAGGGCTTTCCTGATTGGGCTTTTGAAGCTGCTAGAAAAGTCTCTAGTAATAGTCAGCTCTATAAACAAGCTGGTAATAGTGTAACCGTTCCTGTGATTGCCGCAATCGCAAAGAAATTAAAAGAAATAGAGGAAAAAGATGAAAGCATTAAATAAAGAATCAATACTAGATTGTGATGAATTAGAAACAGAATTACATGATGCAGAAATCAAACAGCTGGATGAACAATTATTTTTGATACCCAATTATCCATGTGAGTTTGAAGTAACATTTTTAGATGATTACCATAAAAAACACAACTACCCACTATTTTACGAGTCCTATCTTCAAAACGTTATGGAATTCCTTGAAAGTCAAGACATAAAGAATGGGGTTGATGCCTTTGTAGATGATAATCAAAATCTTGTTTTTGTTTTATATGGACAAGGCTATCGAGCCGAGGGAAAAGAGGGAATACTTACAACCCAAGTAACTGTAAAAGCTTATGATGAAGACAAGAAACCGATTAACTTCGCAAATTTATTAGATTCCTTGATTGTCTCAGAATATCAAATGGAACCGAATCTTTGGGAGGTCTCTCATGATTGATCTCTATCTAAGTAAAAATAGCCAAAGAAATCAACTTCTTTTGGATTTCTTTCAAAAGTATAGCATAGAGGTCACTCCTCATTCTATTTCTGAAATGACAAAGGACAAATTAATTGAAATGATGAGCTATTCTTCAGATTGTTTTGAGTTTTTATCTCCCAATTTATTACGATTTAAGAATCGTGACAATCTAAGATTAACGGATTTCATCGAAATGATATTAAAAAATCCTGAACTAAGCATCAGACTTCCTCTTGCAGTTTCAAATAAGAGAGTTTATCCAAATCTGAATTTGGAAGAGGCTAGAGCTCTATTGCCAAGAGATACGAAACAATTGATTTACATGGCACAAACACATTATTTATCTAACTAAAGGAGAAGCAATATGGCTGAACGATTTTGGGAGAACTTGTCCATTATTTTGGCTGAAAGAAATATCAGCTGGATTGAGTTAACCAGAAAAATGTTTGCGGGAGAGTTTCACTATCCAAGTGAATTGAATCGTTTGTATCAAAAGATACGCCACTACAAGATGGAACAACGAATGCCTCAAAGTCCATGGGTAGAAAGGATTGTGCAGGTATTAGATTTAGATTATGAAGATTTATTTCGGAGGTAACTATGAAAAGAATAATTCCAGTGTATATATTCCAACAAGTAAATGTTTTATTGGTATCCCTATACTTACTGAAATTGCTTTGTATTAGTGAGTTAACCATACTACAGATTCTCTATTGTGCGTCGCTCATTTCTTTTTTATGGATGTATGGTCAACGAAAACAAGTTGTCAAGGTCAATATGAAAACTAGGATGAAATGGCTTGGTATTGGATTCGTTAGCCTACTGATTATAAGTCTATGTTTTAGTCTGATTCATGCTCAAGGAAGCACGAATCAAGCAAACTTAATTGGCCTTCAACATCAAGTTCCTTGGTTTTCATTTTTATTGTTTTTAATCAATGCGAGTATGGTTGAAGAATTTCTGTATCGAGAAATTTTATGGAACTTGGTCAGAAAATTAGATATTCGAGTTGCTTTGACAAGTGTTTTATTTGCCTTAGCACATCATCCAGGAACCATTCTAGGTTGGTGTTTGTATGTTTCACTTGGGATGTTTTTAGGGCTTGTACGCTATAAATCTGACTTATGGGGCAGTATGGGTCTACATTTAGTGTGGAACCTATCAGTCTATGTCTTATTTTTTCTTTAATAATAGCTGGTCTGTCTTACGTATGGATTAATTTTGAAATAAAAAAACTAAATGAATTGATTTTAAGGAAATAAAATGCTAACATATATAGTAGATGTTAGCATTTTATTTCTAAAGAAAGGAGAATGATATGGTTGATAAAAGAGAGAAACTGATGAACTCTTTCAATCAGTATGGTTTTTTAACTTTTAAACAAGTGATAGATGAAAATTTACACTACAAAACCTTATTAAAAATGGTTACAGAAGGAAAAATCGATGCTGCAGAAAAAGGCTTATATCGCTTACCTGATATTTATTTAGATGAGTGGTTTGTTCTTCAGTATCGATTTCCAAAGGGAATCTTTTCTTTGGAGACAGCACTTTGGTTACATGGTTTATCTTTGACTATCCCTTTTAACATGACGATGAGTTTTCCTTATGGTACGAATACCAAAAACATTAAGGAAGCAGATATACGTCCTATTATTTTACGCTCTCACTATAGTGAAGGAATTATTGAAATAGAGCGTCTTCCTGGCCAATTTATTAAAGTTTATGAAGTTGAACGAGTTTTGGTTGAGTGTCTAAGACCAGTTCATCAGGTGGATCTTCAAATTATTGCACCAGCGTTTAAAAAATATTTTCAACAAAATAAAATTTATTTACACAAATTATTTTATTATGCCCAGCTATTTAAAGTAACTGATAAGTTACAATCTTATACGGAGGTACTATCTTAATGTTTTCAAATGCGAATAGCTTTAAAGCAAAAATCAAAAACATTTCAAAAGATAAGGGAATTCCAGCCCAACAAGTACAACAACATTATTTAATTGAGCAAGTGTTAAAACTGATTTCTACTAGTTCTTATAGAGATTCCTTCATTGTAAAAGGAGGGTATCTAATAGGTCAAATGATTGGACTAGATAAGCGAACCACAATGGATTTAGATGTCACTCTGAAGGGAACCGAAATGAGCAAAGAAAATTTGATTCATATCTTTGAAGAGATTCTTTGTTCTAAAACTGATGGATTTTCATTTTCAGTAGATAAGCTAGAACCTATTCGCCAAGATGATGAATATGGAGGATTTTCATTAAAATTAAATGCAACTTTCGATACATTAAAGGAGGTTGTTTTTATTGATATTACTACTGGTGATAAGATCACACCAAGAGAAATTACTTATTCAATGAGTTCTATCTTTACTAATGAAAGCATCAAGATATGGACATATAATCTAGAGACTGTACTTGCTGAAAAGTTAGAAACGATCATCAGTAGGGGATTAGCTTCGACACGCCCACGTGATCGATATGATCTTTTCACCTTGTATAAACTTAGAAAAGAAGAGATTAATCTAGAAGTGTTAAAAAATGCACTTGAGAATACGGCAGAAAAACGTAAAAGTAAAGATACTATTTATAATTGGGAAGAACAAGTGAGAGGAATTGAAATTTCTGATTATCAGAAAGAGCTATGGATTCGTTATCAACGCCAATTTAAGTATGCTAAAGATATCTCATTTGATAACTCTGTTCAGGTTATTAGGGAAATTATGCAACAAATATTTTAGTACAAAAGTAACTCATTCGTAAAGCAGTGAGTTGCTTTTTTTATTCCAATAACTCCAAAAATGTGATAAAAATTTCAACTACTCTTATCTATAATAAAGTTACCTGTTCTTTGAAAATTGAATCCACTCCGTCTTGATTAGCGTGCCTGTGTAAGTAGGGACTGAGAGTATTTCCCTGTGAAGGGCAACTGGCACAAGACGTGTGTGAGAATTTTCTAACAGACACGGAGTTTATCGTTACCAGACTTAAACGATGCGACAAACTAGATAAAGGAGTTAATCATGAAGGTAGTAAACTTGTATGATTTGAAACAAATGGGAAATAAGGGTGGTTGTACCATCCAATTGATTCATCACTTTCCCTTTGGTATGGGCTTAGGACATCTCAAAAAAGACTACATTGAATTTAAACGAGTTGGTATCTTTGATGGGAAAGCAGTAGAAGTTACTCTTCGAGAACCTTATTCGAGAGATCTACTGCAGGTTGTTAAGTCGATTAAGCAACGTCAGAAGTTGATAGCTTATCGTTATAAAGAAGGAAAGCTGCTATTTGTGAAGAAGGAGGCATCAGATGTCCTCTGAACAACAGGAACGAATGGCAGTTCAATATGCTGAGCGTAGTCTTTTATTTACTGTAAAAAGTCTCTTAAAGATTCTAGAATGGTCTAAACGTCAGGCTTTAGCACAGGATTCCGCCTATAAGGTAGGAGTGCAGAAATTAGAAGAATTGCTACAATCTCCTTATTCGATTGATACGATTAATCTGAAAAAAGATTTTTTAGACAAACCAATTGATATAGAGAAGTTTAAAGCTTTTTTAGAAAAAGAAGAGATTCCTTTAGCCATCGCTTGGCAAGGGGATTCTCTGCATTTCTACACGAAAGACCGTTCGATTCTGGATAATCATTTAGACCATCTTTTAGAAAAAATGGTTAATGATCCGGAGAAATTAGCTGATTTTACCATGGATAAGTCATTAGACGATGCAATTGATGAGGCTAAAAACCAAATTACCTTTAGACAAGAAGGAGCCGTCAAACAGAAAGAGATGGTGAGATGATGTACAGTGGAAAGAAATTCCTACTATTCTCACTGTTAGGTATCTTACTAGGCTATCTTTTTCATCGTTTGACGCTTTTGTATGATTCCTATACTGGAAATATCTTAGATAAATGGACTCATCTCCTGATGGAAGGTCAAGATGAAGTTCTTCAGTCGCCATGGAATGTTTCTTTTACTGGAAAATCAAGTGCTTTTTTTCTACTAGGTTTTGTGATGATGTTACTAGTTTATCTCTATCTAGAGACTGGTAAAAAACAATACCGAGAAGGGGTAGAATACGGGAGCGCCCGTTTTGGAACTCTAAAAGAAAAGAAGCTCTTTTACGGTAAAGAATTTTCTCATGATACGATCTTAGCACAAGATGTTCGTCTGACATTATTAGATAAAAAACCACCCCAATATGATAGAAATAAGAATATTGCGGTGATAGGAGGTTCAGGAAGTGGGAAGACTTTTCGCTTTGTGAAACCCAATCTAATTCAGATGAATAGTTCTAATATTGTGGTGGATCCTAAAGATCACTTGGCCGAGAAAACAGGCAAACTCTTTTTAGAACATGGCTACCAAGTAAAGGTGCTAGATTTAGTCAATATGAATAACTCAGATGGCTTTAATCCTTTTCGCTATATAGAAACAGAAAACGATTTGAATCGCATGCTGACGGTTTATTTTAATAACACCAAAGGCTCTGGCTCCCGTAGTGATCCATTTTGGGATGAGGCTTCTATGACTTTAGTCCGTGCTTTGGCCTCCTACTTGGTAGATTTCTATAATCCACCTAAAACAAGAGAACAGCTCATAAAAGAAAGTCGTTTAAGTCAAAAGGAATACCAAAACTTGTTGAAACGTCAAAAAAAAGAAGTGGAAGAGCGAAAAAAACGAGGGCGTTATCCAAGTTTCGCTGAAATCTCAAAACTCATTAAACACTTATCCAAGGGTGAAAACCAAGAAAAAAGTGTCTTAGAAATTCTATTTGAAAATTATGCTAAAAAGTATGGAACTGAAAATTTTACCATGCGAAATTGGGCAGATTTTCAAAATTATAAGGATAAGACTCTGGATTCTGTTATAGCTGTAACCACTGCTAAATTTGCCCTCTTCAATATTCAAAGTGTCATGGATTTGACCAAAAGAGATACCCTTGATATGAAGACATGGGGCAAGGAAAAATCAATGGTTTACTTAGTTATCCCAGATAATGATAGTACCTTTCGCTTTCTTTCAGCCCTCTTTTTTTCAACCGTATTTCAAACCTTAACAAGACAAGCAGATATTGATTTTAAGGGACAATTACCTCTTCATGTGAGAGTCTACTTAGATGAGTTCGCAAATATCGGAGAAATCCCAGATTTTGCTGAACAAACCTCAACAGTTCGTTCTCGTAATATGAGTCTCGTTCCCATTCTTCAAAATATTGCCCAACTTCAAGGGCTCTATAAAGAAAAAGAAGCTTGGAAAACCATTTTGGGGAACTGTGATAGCTTAGTCTACTTAGGTGGTAATGATGAAGATACATTTAAATTTATGAGTGGATTACTCGGTAAACAAACCATTGATGTTCGAAATACTAGTCGTTCCTTTGGCCAGACAGGTTCAGGTTCCCTTTCTCATCAAAAGATTGCTCGTGATTTAATGACACCCGATGAAGTCGGAAATATGAAACGGCATGAATGCCTGGTTCGAATTGCCAATATGCCTGTCTTTAAAAGCAAAAAATACAATTCAACCAAGCATCCAAACTGGAAGTACCTAGCCAATCAAGAAACCGATGAACGGTGGTGGAACTATCAAATCAATCCTTTGAATCAAAGACAAGAAAATCATCTTGAAGGCCTTAGAATTCGTGATTTAACTTTTGAATCTAGTTTAAAATAAAAATAGAAAAGAGGAAATAGATGATTACGCATTTTAAAGGTTTTGTTTATGGAGTAGACGCAAGTGCTATGTTTGCACAAGCTATGTCTTTGTTACAGAAGGGATTGATTGCGGTTGGTGCCTTTCTCGTTGTTGTGGGGATTGTCAACCTTGCAACCAACATTAAAGATGGTGGACCAGGTGTTCGGAATGCCATTCTTGAAATTGTCGGTGGTGTTATGGTCGGGGCTGCTGGAGCCTTTGTAACCCAGATTTCAATTTAGGAGGATAAACAATGACATGAATCTTAGTTTAGTCTCACCCTTTGTTTACCTTGCATCTGAAAAAATATCAGCTGAAAATTTATTTGAAGGATTTAATGTAGATTTACAATCTACAGTAGATCTGATTAAATCCCTATCTAGCTACAATCCAACAGTTTGGACTTATATGTCTAGTATTACTAAAAGTGTCATGCAGCCTCTTGGAGTTGCGATTTTATCAGTTGTCCTCATCTTAGAATTTTCGAAGATGGCAAAGAAAATTGCTAACTCTGGTGGAGCGATGACCTTTGAAGCATTAGCGCCGATGTTGATTAGTTATATTATGGTCGCAGTTGTAATTACCAACACTACCGTGATTGTGGAAGCCATCATCGGTATTGCGAGTCATGCCATTGAACAAGTGGCCTCGATTGTGGCTCACGGTGGGGCAAAGTATGATACCATCTCTGGATTAAAAGGTTCAGGCTTTATTGGCCGGATGATTGTAGGCTTTTTCGCCCTCCTCATTTGGCTTGTTCGGATAGTAAGTGCAGCCATGGTTAATCTTTTGGTATCTATTCGATTTATTCAACTCTACCTTATGATCCCATTTGCCCCTCTTACGATTCCAACATTTTTAAGTGATGAATGGAAGTCTATTGGTATTGGCTATTTAAAAAATATTATGGTCTATGCGGTACAAG
>CAUVRF010000058.1:0-10080 GCA_963554245.1 uncultured Streptococcus sp. | reverse complement strand
AAGAAGGAACAGCTGAAAAAGTTGTTTCTAAAGTAAAAGAAGTTGCTGAAGATGCTAAAGACGCTGTCGAAGGCGCTATTGAAGGTGTTAAAAACATGCTTCACAAAGATGAAAAATAAGGCTAAAAGTTAGCTGACCTTTTCATCTATAGTAGTCAAAAAGAGGACCGTAAATGTCCTCTTTTTTTGTAGATAGGACCCTAAAAACGATTCCGTATCTTCCTTAAAAGGAACTGTCAATCGGCTTGAGAGATGTTCACACTTTCTTTATTTTGATTCCTAATATGAGAATAGTATCTACGTTTCAGGGTTAATTGATTGTCTAAAATATAGTAGACATTTATTTTTTCCTCATTTACCATTGTTTCAAATAAAACCGAGACTTCATCCCTACTAGGATTCAACATTTTCAAATCGATGTCTCCTTTTATCCCTATAGAGTCAATTCCTCCATCCAAGCGGATAGCACCGTCGGGAGGAACGACATAGCCTGCTTTTCGCATGTCAGACGCATATTTTCCTGAATCCATTAAATGTTGTAAGACAGCTATAGTGTCCTTTTCTTCAAAGAAAGTCTTTAATTGGAAGCGTTCTTGGTGGCTTTGATACTGAAAATAATGATTGATACCAACAACTAAGGCAAGTACAGAAGCGAGTAAGATTCATATTTTTCTAGGTCTCGACATTTTTATCTCCTCTATCTAAGAAATCATAGAAATCTTGTTTCCAACTTTGAAAGGTAACTGCCTTATACTCGGATATCCTTGGGACTCTATCTCAAGTGACTGCTATCTACCTTTTTTCATGATGTATTTTCGTATAGGTGTTTCAACCATTTGAACGATTTCAAATCCTTCTTTTTGGTAAAGATTGTAAGCTCTTTGATTTGCCTCGTAGACATTTAGAGAAATAGTATCTATGTCTTCATTTTCAAAGGCTAAACTGACAAATTTCCTTAAAGCCTGGCTACCTAAGCCCTGCCCCTGTTTCTGGGGATTGATAAAAAATCTCCCGATATGAAGATTCCTGTCTTCTAGCCTGATTTTCTGGATAAGCCCCACAAACTCTTGTTCATCAAAGATTGAAAAGATTCCTTCCAAATCTTGCAAGACTTGAATGGTCAAGGGAAAAGGAATCATTGGTCCCATCCATTGTTCTTGAAAGGATTTGCCGAGGGAGTTGGACCATTGGCATACGAATTGAGCGTTTTCTATGCTCACATTTTCTTCAAAACGAATTGTCATCTTGACCTCACCATCTTATCTATGTTTCTCCATTATACTACTTCTCCTATTTTTTACGAATAGATAAGTATGATTGATCTTTATTTTTTTCTTGTCGGGAGCATTCTCGCTTCTTTCTTGGGTTTGGTCATTGACCGTTTTCCTGAGCAATCCATTATCCGACCGGCTAGTCACTGCGATTCCTGTCAGACTCGCTTGCGTCCACTAGATTTGATTCCTATCCTCTCTCAGCTCTTCAATCGCTTTCGCTGTCGCTATTGTAAGGCTCACTATTCTGTCTGGTATGCCCTTTTTGAACTAGGCTTAGGACTCATCTTTCTGTCTTGGTCTTGGGACTTTCTTTCCTTGGGTCAAGTCATCCTAATCACTGCTGGTTTGACCTTGGGCATCTACGACTTTCGCCATCAGGAATATCCTTTACTAGTCTGGCTGACGTTCCACCTAATCCTCATGGCTTTCTGTGGTTGGAATCTGGTTATGCTCTTCTTCCTTGCCCTTGGAATCATGGCTCATTTTATCGATATCCGCATGGGCGCAGGGGATTTTCTCTTTCTGGCTTCTTGTGCTCTCGTCTTTAGTGTGACCGAATTACTCATCTTGATTCAGTTTGCTTCTGCGACGGGGATCCTAGCTTTTCTCCCGCAAAAGAAAAAGGAAAGACTTCCTTTTGTGCCTTTCCTCTTACTTGCTGCTTGCATGATTATTTTTGGTAAGCTACTGCTTGTTTGATAAAGTCCTGAATCGGATCTCCTTGGTGGAGAGCTTTTACAATTTTCGAACCGACGATAACGCCATCTGACACCGCATTGAAGCGTTCTACATCATCCTGACTAGATACACCAAAACCTGTCAAAACTGGGATATCGGCCACTTGATGAAGTTGTGCCAAGTGCTTGTCCAAATCTGCACGGTAATTGCCTGATTTCCCTGTCACCCCATTGACGGCAACAGCATAGACAAAGCCTTCTGCTCCCTTGATCAACTCTTTTTGGCGGTCAATTCCTGTTGTCAAACTAACTAAGGGAATCAAAGCAATGTCTGTATCTGCCAAAAAGGGCTCCACAAAGTTGGCATGCTCATGAGGCAGGTCTGGAATAATCAATCCCTTAACGGCTGTATCCGCCAAATCTTTGACAAATTTCTCCACACCATACTGAAAGAGGGGGTTAAAGTAGGTCATGATGACCAGTGGAACCTCTGTTTCAATGGTTTTCAATGTTTCAACCAAAGCTTGGGTTGAGGTCCCTTGAGCTAGACTGCGCAAGCCTGCTTCTTCGATCACAGGTCCGTCAGCAACAGGGTCTGAAAAGGGAATGCCCACTTCAATAGCTGAAACACCCAAATCTTCTAAAAAGTGGATTGTTTCTCCTAGTCCATCCAAACCTTTCTCGTGGTCTCCAGCCATGATATAGGGAACGAAAATTCCTTTTCCAGCTGCTTTGATAGCATTCAATTTTTCTGTTAAAGTCTTAGGCATGCGCTTCTCCCTTCTTTGCTGCATCAGCTTCCAAGCGGTCTTTGACTTGAACTACATCCTTGTCCCCACGACCAGATAGGCAGACAATCATAGACTTGTCTGGTCCGAGTTCTTTGGCCAATTTTACCGCAAAGGCGATAGCGTGACTCGATTCCAAGGCTGGGATAATCCCTTCCACACGAGACAAGAGTTGGAATCCTTCCAAGGCTTCCTCGTCAGTCACAGGAACATAGCTGGCACGTTTGATATCGTGGTAGTGAGAATGTTCTGGACCGATACCAGGATAGTCCAAACCTGCTGAGATAGAGAAGGCTTCAAGAATTTGACCATGAGCATCTTGGAGCACATCCATGAGAGAACCGTGGAGGACACCCGGACGACCCTTGGTCAAGGTCGCTGCGTGATGCTCCGTGTCCACACCAAGCCCTGCTGCTTCAGCCCCATACATGGCAACAGACTCATCTTCTACAAAGGGATGGAAGAGTCCGATAGCATTAGAACCACCACCAACACAAGCTACTAGGGCATCTGGCAAATCTTGGCCGGTCAAGTCACGGTACTGTTGTTTAGCCTCTCGACCGATGACACTTTGGAAGTCACGAACGATTTCTGGAAAAGGATGAGGTCCCAAGGCAGAACCAAGGATATAGTGGGTATCATCGATATTTGCTACCCATGAACGAAGGGCTGCATTGACTGCGTCCTTGAGCACGCGCGAACCATCTGTCACAGCCTCGACCTTAGCTCCCAAAAGCTCCATACGGAAGACATTAAGGGCTTGGCGTTTGACATCTTCCTCACCCATATAGATGGTACATTCCATGTTAAAGAGGGCCGCAGCTGTTGCAGTTGCCACACCGTGCTGACCAGCACCTGTTTCAGCGATAATTTTCTTTTTGCCCATACGTTTAGCCAGAAGAACTTGTCCCAAGGCATTGTTAATCTTGTGGGCCCCTGTATGGTTGAGATCTTCCCGTTTGAGATAAATCTTGGCTCCGCCAATATGCTGGGTCAAGTTTTTTGCGTAGTAAAGAGGAGTTTCACGTCCTACATACTGGCGCAAGAGCTGGTTTAATTCCTCTTGGAAACTGGGGTCTGCCTGACTTTCACGGTAGGCCTTCTCCAACTCCAAAACTGCTGTCATCAATGTTTCTGGGACGAAACGTCCGCCGAATTTTCCGTAAAATCCATCTTTATTTGGTTCTTGATATGCCATGCTTTACCCTCTCTATAAATCTTCTAATCTTTTCCTGATCTTTCTGTCCATCTGTCTCCACTCCACTCGATACATCTACTGCATAGGGAGTAAAGTGTTGAATTGCTTTTGCTACATTGTCTTCCTTAAGCCCACCTGCGATAAAGAAAGGCTGAGCTAGTCCAGACGTATCCAATCGTCCCCAGTCAAAGGTCTGTCCACTCCCTGCCACAGGGGCATCAAAGAGGAGATAATCCGCCTGAGAATTGGGGACATGACCATCTCCATCCACCTGCACAGCCTGAATGCTGGCACAAGGCAAATCCTCAAACAACTCATCTACCACCTGACTATGAACTTGAACCAAGTCCAAGCCAACTTTGTCAATCGCTTCTAGCAGTTCTGCCCGACTTGGTGAAACAAATACGCCAACCTTCTTAACGTTCACAGGAATGAGCTTTGCCAGCTCTGTAGCCTCTTCCAAGGTCACCTGTCTTTTACTGGGTGCGAAGACAAAACCGATGTAGTCTGCCCCTGCTGATACGGCTGTCTCTACCGCTTCTTTGGTCGATAGTCCACAAATCTTAACCTTTGTCAATCTGCAACTCCTTGATTCTCTGGGCTACATCTTCTGCCTGCATGAGAGCTGTTCCCACCAAAATTCCGTTAAAGTATGGTGCTACTCGTTTTGCATCCTGCCCTGTGAAAATAGCAGATTCAGAAATGTAATAGCGACCTTCCTTAAAGTACTGGGCCAAGTCTACACTGGTCTGCAAGTCGACTTCAAAGGTGGTCAAGTTGCGGTTATTAACCCCAATAATCTCAGCACCCAGTCTGTGGGCTACCTCTAGTTCAGCTAGATTGTGAGTTTCCACCAAGACTTCCAGACCAAGCTCTGTCGCATAGTCATAAAGTTCCTTGAGGCGTTCTTCGGACAAGGCTGCCACGATGAGCAAGATGACTGTCGCACCTGCATTGCGAGCTCGGATGATTTGTTTTTCATCGATAATAAAGTCCTTGTTAAGCGTCGGAATCTCTACCTGACTGGAAATCTCCCGTAGATAATCCAAATGTCCTTTAAAGAAAACTTCATCTGTCAGAACAGAAATCATCACTGCTCCGTTCGCTTCATAAGTCTGGGCCTGTTGCACAATATCCACATCTAGATTGATATCTCCCAGACTAGGGCTAGCTTTCTTGACTTCAGCAATTACCTGTAAACGGTCCTGGTGATTCTTCAAAAATTCTGCCAAGCGATAAGTCTGACGCAGGGGCTGGACTTCCTCCAGCTCTATCTGCTCGACCTCACTCGCCTTCTGCTCTAAAATCCGTGCTAAAAATTCCTGACTCATTTTTGGTACTCCTGTAACAGTCTGAGTTTTTCAAGGGCCTTGCCACTAGCAATCACTTGACGAGCCAAGGCAACTCCTTCCTTGATACTAGCTACCTTACCATTAGCATAGAAACCAAGACCAGCATTTAAAACTGTCGTTTCCAAGAATGGACTTGGTTCGTTTTTAAGAACGCTGAGCAAAATTTCTGCATTGTCCTGAGCATTGCCTCCACGGATATCTTCGATAGCGTAGCTCTCCATCCCCAAATCTTCTGGAGTAAAGCTTGATAAGGTGATTTCGCCATTTTCAAGAAGAGCAATCTTGGTTGTTCCGTTCAAGCCAGCTTCATCCAAGCCTTCTGGTCCAGCAACTACGATAGCACGTTTGCGACCCATATTTTTCAAAACCTGAGCTGTACTTTCTAGCAGTTCTGGACGACTAATGCCAAGAAGCTGTGTTTCCAAGGCCATTGGGTGAATCAGTGGACCAGTCAAGTTCATAATCGTTGGAATCCCCAATTCCAAACGAGCTGGCATGATGTATTTCATAGCTGGATGCATATTTTTAGCAAAGAGAAAGACGATGCCAGTTTTATCAAAGACTTTACCTAGTTCAGCTGGTTTGAGGTCAAGATTGATGCCCAAGGCTTCTAGGACATCCGCAGAACCAGATTTAGAAGAAATTGAACGGTTACCGTGTTTTGCCATATGAACACCGCCACCAGCCAAAACAAAGGCCGCAGTTGTCGAAATGTTAAAGCTGAAAGACTTGTCCCCACCTGTACCACAGTTGTCCATGGCATCATGAATCTCAGTTGGAATATGTTGGGCATGCCCTCTCATGACTTGGGCAATGGCTGTGCGTTCTTCAGGTGTTTCCCCCTTCATCTTAAGAGCTAAGAGGAGAGAAGCAATCTGCGCCTCCGTTACACGGCCAGTTACGATACGCTCAATGACATCCGTCATTTCCACACCTGATAAATTTTCAAATTTTGCTAGTTTTTCAATAATCTCTTTCATCCTAGTTTCCTCACTTTACAACCTTCTCGATAAAATTCTGAATAGAAGACAAGCCATCTGGCGTTCCGATACTTTCTGGATGGTACTGGAAGCCATAAATCGGCAGGCTTTTGTGTTGAATTCCCATAATAGCTTGGTCATCAGTCGAACGAGCTGTCACTTCAAAGTCTTCAGGCATTTCTTCAATCAAAATACTGTGGTAACGCATGACTGGACGACCATCCTCAATGCCTTGATAGAGAACAGATGGCGCTTCAAAGCTGATATTGCTCTGTTTCCCATGCATGACCTTTGGAGCCAAGCCTAGCTTACCACCAAAGACTTCTGCGATGGCTTGGTGACCCAAACAAATCCCTATAATCGGCTTCTTACCTGCAAAGTCACGAATCATGTCTTCCATCTTTCCCGCATCAACCGGCCAACCAGGACCGGGAGAAAAAACCAGACCATCTGCTTTTTCAGCTTCTTCATACAGCTTGGGATCGTCATTTCTCAAGACCTGCACTTCTGCAAAATTCCCGATGTATTGCGCCAAGTTATAGGTAAAAGAATCATAGTTGTCAATCAATAAAATCATGGTCTTAGTTCTCCAATTCTAGTCATAGATTTAGCCTTGTTAATGGTTTCTTGGTATTCGTTTTGGGCGATAGAGTCATAGACAATCCCTGCCCCAGCCTGCACATAGGCTCTTTGATTTTTAAGAATCATGGTTCGGATGGCGATGGCCAAATCCATATCACCCGTCGCAGACAAGTAGCCGATTGCTCCTGCGTATACGCCCCGTTTTTCTGTTTCCAGTTCATAGATCCGTCTCATGGCCCGAATCTTTGGTGCTCCTGAAACTGTTCCAGCTGGAAGTGTAGCTTTCAAAGCATCCATAGCAGTGAGTTCTGGAAGCAAACGCCCCTTGACCACGCTGGTCAAATGCATGACATAGCGGAAGAGCTCCACTTCCATATACTTGGTGACTTGGACACTGGCTGTTTCAGAGATACGACCAATATCATTGCGTCCCAAGTCTACCAACATTCGATGTTCTGCTGTTTCCTTCTCATCAGAAAGTAGGTCAGTAGCCAAGGCCTTGTCCTCTTCATCCGTTGCGCCTCTTGGTCGCGTACCTGCAATCGGATTGGTAGTGACGATGCCATTTTTGACAGAAACCAAACTTTCTGGACTAGCACCAATGATTTGATAATCCCCAAAATCATAGAAATAGAGGTAATTAGATGGATTGGTCACGCGGAGATTTCTGTAGAAGTCAAATGGATTTCCAGTAACTTCTGCTGAGAAACGTTGACTGAGCACGCATTGGAACATATCACCATTACGAATCAAGTCACGAGCGGTTTCCACCATTTGCTCAAACTTCTGAGGAGCGATATGCGGTTTGAAGTCCAGCGGAGATAGATCCAAGTCTTCAAATTCATTTGAAGCAGGGATGCGTAATTCCTCAAGCACTTGATTCAAGGCTTTTTCCAAGTCTTCTTGACTGCGCTCGCTATAGAGAGCATCCTCGATGACATGGATTTTTTCCTTCTTGTGGTCAAAGACCATATAGCTCTCATAGACAAAGAAATGCATGTCTGGCGTCCCAATGGTATCCTCAGGGATTTGACCAATTTCTTCATAAAGAGAAATCATATCGTAACCAACAAAGCCAATGGCTCCCCCACCAAAAGGGAGGTCTGAATGGTGCTGGCTCTTATGAGTCACTTCATAAAGGAAATCCAAGGGATCCCGATCAATCACTTGACCATTTTGATAAAGGACTCCATTTTCAAACTTAATCTCAAAAACTGGATTATAGGCTAAGATAGAAAAACGAGCTGTTTCCTTGTCTCTCGGAATACTTTCTAAAATAACCTTGTGTTGCCCCTTTAAGCGCATATAAGCCAAGATTGGTGATAAGACATCTCCATGAATGATTCGTTCCATTGTAATTTCCCTTTCAGTTCTACTTCTAGTCCGTGGCGACTGTATGAAAAATCCCCACGCAAAATAACTTGCGTGAGGACGAAATTCGCGGTGCCACCTCAATTATAGGATTTCTCCTATCTCTCATTCCTGTCTCAGAACCTTCCTGTAACAGGCTGTGCGATAAAGGGCACTCCCTTGAGAATTATGTTTTCTTCTCTCGTTTCAGATGGACCCAACCTTACAGCTTTCTCTGCTTGTTTCCAGCAACCACAAGCTCTCTGTGAGAGAAAAGACTGTAATTTTTCCATCTTTTATTTTTTAGCTTCTAGGTAGTCTGCAATAGCAGCTACGTCCTTGTCTCCACGACCAGAGACATTGATGATGATAATGTCGTCTTTACTTAGTTTCGGTGCACGTTTAACTGCTTCTGCGATGGCATGCGAACTTTCAATCGCTGGGATAATCCCTTCTGTCTTACTAAGAAGGAGCAAGGCTTGAACAGCTTCTTCGTCTGTCGCTGCTACGTATTCTACGCGGCCAGAATCTTTGAAGTAGGCGTGTTCTGGGCCAACCCCTGGATAGTCCAAACCAGCTGAGATAGAGTAAACTGGAGCCAACTCTCCATCTTCCTTAAAGACTGCATAGGTCTTCATACCGTCAACAATTCCGATACTACCTTTTGTCATAGTAGCTGCGTGCTTGTCTGTGTCAAGTCCATGACCGGCAGCTTCGACCCCAACCAATTTGACTTCTTCATCAGCCACATACTGCGAAAAAGCACCGATAGCATTGGAACCACCACCTACACAGGCAATGACGTAGTCTGGTAAACGGCCTTCTTTTTCCAAGATTTGGCGACGAGATTCTTCACTGATGACCTTTTGGAATTCATGAACAATGGTAGGATAAGGATGAGGTCCTACAGCAGATCCCAAAACGTAGAAGGCTTCAAGGTCATTCATCCATGCTCCAAAGGCTGCATCAACCGCATCCTTGAGAGTTCGCGTTCCCGTTTCAACTGCGTGAACAGTTGCTCCCATCATCTCCATACGGAAAACATTGAGACGTTGACGCTCCACATCCTCTGCCCCCATATAGACATCACAGGCCATACCAAACTTGGCTGCAGCAGCTGCTGTCGCAACACCGTGCTGACCAGCTCCTGTTTCTGCGATCACTCGTTTTTTGCCCATACGTTTGGCAAGAAGGATTTGACCTAGAACGTTGTTAAGCTTGTGAGAACCAAGGTGGTTCAGGTCTTCGCGCTTGAGATAAATCTTAGCTCCACCTAGGTGGTCTGTCAAACTTTCTGCAAAATAGAGCGGTGTTTCACGACCTGAATAATCCTTCAAGTAATGGCGAAATTCTGCCAAAAATTCTGGATCATCCTTGTATTTGTCAAATGTCACTTCTAACTCATCCAACAAAGCCTGAATCGGCTCCGGTACAAAACTACCACCAAATTGTCCAAAATATCCTTTAGTTGTCATAAAATTTTCCTCTTTCAGTATTGATTTCAAGATATGAAAAAGCCCACACACAGAATTAAATTCCGTGTGAGGGCGTTGGTAACGCGGTGCCACCTCAATTATAAAGGGACTATTCCCTTTACATCTCTACCTTGTCTAACAACAAGTTGCACTGTAAGGTGTGCGCACCGAATTTTCATTGTTTCAAATTCATTTTTAAAATCAGCCCACTTTCACTACTTTCAACCACCTGTTCACAATCACCACAGGCTCCCTGAAGATCAAACATAGTTACTTTTCTGATTTGTTGAGAATATTATATGCTATTGTCCGCTTTTTGTCAAGATTTTTTTATGATTTTTTTCCAGAACCGAGGATTTCTTCGGAAATTCTCACCAAAGTCTTAACGATGTAATCAACTTCTTC
>CAUVRF010000057.1:0-10124 GCA_963554245.1 uncultured Streptococcus sp. | reverse complement strand
AACCCCTTGACCAACGGACCTGAGCTTTTCAACTCTTTCTATTATACCTACTTTTTTACCTTTGTCAAGGACTTTTTTCCTCTTTACCGAAATTCTGAAAAGATAAAGGAAAGTTCTCTCAGGAGAGCTTTACGTCCTCTAAAGACTTCCCCTCCCATGAGACGATCTATTAACTCTTGTTTTTCCATACTCTGCTTTGATTTATAATTCTTTAGAAGTTCGTGAAAGAGATAATAATCGTCCAGTCTGAGTCCTTTTTCTCCTAGACGATGGCTAATCTCACTCACCTCTTCATAGGGTTCTTTGTCAAAACGGCGCTTGTGGCTTTCCTGTTTACGGATGTAATCTAGGATGCGATTTCTAAACTTTGTTTTAAAGCAAACATATAGTTGATGGCGGTCGCCCTCTAGTAACTCTGGGTTGCGACTCACCAGCTCATACAGACATAACATGCCTTCCTGGTCCCAGTCCTCTTTCTCCCACAGATGCAAATGATAATCTTTACGACACTTATGGACGATTCCCTTACTTTCTTCATATAAGTCTTTTAGATTCATAGACCTCTCCTTTCTGCATTTAGTTTAGCAAAATGCGCGAGCCCATGGGTCTACTTCCTCTGTTTTATACTTCTTCCTTCCTCAACGGCACATAAAAAGAGAGGCAAAGCCTCTCTGGGGTTATAATTCTGCAATTTGGTTGAGGTTCACTTCTGCAATCGTATCATTACCAAACATAGAGATAATCATCTTCACTTTATTGTTATCAATTTCAGTAATTTTACCTGTGTAGTCTGCAAAAGCGCCATCAATGATGCGGACTGTCTGACCAACTTCAACATCAATATCAAACTCTTGAACAGTTTGTCCCATTGAAACCAAGATATCACGGATTTCTTGTTCCAATAGTGGAGTTGGTTTTGATCTGTTCCCGTGTGAGCCGACGAATCCTGTTACATTAGGTGTGTTTCGAACAACGAACCATGCTTCATCTGTCATGACCATTTCCACAAGGACATAACCTGGAAAGCGATTCTCTTCAACTTCCTTTTTCTTTCCATTTTTCTCAACTTGCACGGTTTGTGTTGGAATTTCAACGCGTAGAATATTATCCAACATGTTATATGTTTGCGCACGTTGCAATAGATTTTCTTTTACCTTATTTTCATAGCCAGAATAAGTTTGTAGAACAAACCATCCCTTGTCAAAACTATCCATGATATTTCCTTTCATACATATATAGAAGAAAGTTAGCAGAAGTTCTCCGCTTCTCTTCTAAAAAATGTTAATAAATCGAATCAAACCTGAAACAATCAACTGGTCAAAAATGTAAATGATGACCACAAAGAAGGCTGTGTATTCCATAATAGAGCGAAAATCTCTCCAGCTTTCTTTGCGAGTTGGCCAAGTTGTTTCTTTAAGAAGTTTAAAAATATCCTTAATAAAACCCATCGTTCTCTCCTATCTCGTTTCTCTATGTGTCGTATATTTTCCACAATGTTTACAAAATTTATTTACTTCTAGTCGTGTTGGCTTGGGGTTCCCACTAATTTTGATTGAGTAATTCCTTGAACCACAAACTGCACAAGCTAGGCTTGCTTTTTTTAGTGCCATAACGCCTCCATCTTATCTATTATAACAAGAAACCTAGGCTTTGACAAGCCTCTTAACGAAATAGATTAAGGATTGAGTCCCATATTGTCTGGGCTTTTTCTTTTATCTTGGCTTCTGAAATCGCCCGACCTGCTTCATCTACAAGATTTTGAGCACGACTACGAATATCTCCTATCGGATCCTCAGACTGGTTTGTCTCATTCTCAGCAACCTGCTTTTTCGTATTTTCTGGTTCAATCCCATTTTGTTTATAAGCATTCTCAACTGTAAAAGTGCTACCTGGAGTGTGGGGCAAAATGGTATTAGCCATACTTCTAAAGACATGGGCTGCTCCATTTGAGGTCGAACCTGCTAGATAATGACTCTCATCTGTTGTTGGGAAACCGAGCCAGTGGCTGATTACAACATCTGGAGTATAGCCAATCACCCACTGGTCACTGGTATATTCTGGGTTGAAAACAGCTTCAGTCGTACCTGTTTTACCAGCCATAACGTAATCCGCTGGTGACGAACTAATTCCTGTACCATTGGTAAATGTTCCTAGCATCATACTGGTCATTTTATCAGCTACCGACTTATCAATCACTCGTTTTTGGGAATTTTTATGACTCTTTATGACCTGACCGCTGGCATTCTCAATACGAGTGATGAAATGAGCTTCAGGCATTAGACCTCCATTGGCAAAGGCTGCATAGGCTTGCGCCATCTGGAGAGGATTCGTCTCCACACCTCCACCAAGAGCAACTCCAAGAACTCGGTCAACTTTTTCCATATTCAGGCCAAATCTCTCCCCAGCGTCAAAAGCTTTGTCAATACCTAATTCATTTACAGTCGCAACTGCCGGTAGGTTGAGTGATTCCGCCAAGGCCTGATACATAGGTACTTCTGGAGATGTCTTAATGCCCGCATAGTTGTCTACTTGATAACTGTTGTACTGCATCGTATGATTATCCAGTTGCTTGTTCAAGGCCCATCCCGCTTCTACTGCAGGTGTATAAACGACTAAAGGTTTAATGGTTGAGCCTGGGCTACGTTTAGACTGAGTGGCATAGTTAAAATTACGAAAGCCTGGTTTGTCATCCCCAGCTACACGACCAACAACTCCACGCACTCCACCAGTCTTGGGTTCTAGAGAGACACTACCTGATTCGGCATGCGTTCCGTCTTCTGCTGTTGGAAATAGCGAAGTGTTTTCGTAAATAACCTGCATGTTTGCTTGGTAGTTTTGGTCAAGCTCTGTGTAGATTCGATAGCCGTTGTTGACAATCTCTTCTTCTGTGAGATTGTACTTGGAAACCGCTTCGTTGACAACTGCATCAAAATAGGACGGGTAACGATAATCCGAAACTTTGCCTTCATACTTATCTTGCAGTTGAGAAGCCATATCTACTCCAGCCGCTTCGGTCTCTTGATTATTATCAATATAGCCCGCTGCAACCATATTTTGTAATACAGTATCCCTACGGTTGGTCGAAGTTTCAACAGAATTTAATGGATTATACAATTCTGGTCCCTTGAGCATCCCTGCTAGAGTCGCCGCCTGATCAAGCGTTAGTTGCGAAGCGGATACACCGAAATATTTCTTACTTGCATCTTCAACACCCCATACCCCATTTCCAAAGTAGGCGTTATTGAGGTACATAGTAAGGATTTGCTCCTTGCTGTATTTTTTTGTCAATTCTAAAGCTAGGAAAAACTCCTTGGCCTTCCGTTCAACGGTTTGGTCCTGAGACAGATAGGCATTTTTCGCCAACTGTTGGGTGATGGTAGAACCACCTCCAGAACGACCTGCTGTGACAATAGCTAGGAAGAAACGACCATAGTTAATCCCGTCATTTTTATAGAAGGAACGGTCCTCTGTCGCGACGACAGCATTCTGCAAGTCTTTACTAATATCTGTCAGCTCAACATAGGTCCCCTTTTGACCGGATAGGGCGCCTGCCTCTTTTTCTTCGCGGTCAAAAATCAGAGTTCGCGTTTTCAAGGCATTTTGTAAGTCATTGACATTGGTAGACTTGGCTATCGCAAATAGGTAGGTTCCTACTAGCAAACCTGCACTTAACCCTAAAATGATGACGATTTTTGTCAGATGATAACGACGCCAAAATTTCCGAATCGGGCCTACTTGGGACAATTTTTTTCTATCGCTCCGTGAACGACGCATGCTAGTCGAATCAGACTCCGCGGATTCATTCGTTTCTTTTTTAAAGAGAGAAAGAAATTTCTCAAATAATTTATCTAATTTCATGCGTTTATTTTATCATCTTCACCATAGGAACTCAAGAATTTAGCTACTCCCTATCCAAATAGGGCTTTTTTTGTTACAATATCTGTATGCAATTCACATTTACACTACCCGAATCCTTGCCTCAAATGACGGTCAAGCAATTCCTAGAGGAACAACTCCTTATCCCTAGAAAAATCCGTCATTTTTTGAGAACAAAGAAGAACATCTTAATGAACCACAAAGAAGTTCACTGGAACGAGATGGTCAAACCAGGTGACATTTGCCAGTTGACTTTTGACGAGGAAGATTATCCCCCAAAAGAAATCCTTTGGGGAAACCCAGACCTCGTTCAAGAAGTTTATCAAGATCAACATCTCATTGTTGTCAATAAACCAGAAGGCATAAAAACACACGGCAATCAACCTGATGAAATTGCCCTTCTCAACCATGTCTCTGCACACGTTGGCCAAACCTGCTATGTCGTTCATCGCCTGGATATGGAAACAAGCGGTTTAGTACTTTTTGCTAAAAATCCTTTTATCCTTCCCATTCTCAATCGTTTGTTGGAAAAAAAGAAAATTGCTCGTGAGTACTGGGCACTCGTAGAGGGGCAAGTAGGGAACAAAGAACTTATCTTCCGAGATAAAATTGGTCGTGATCGACACGATCGCAGAAAACGAGTGGTAGATTCCAAAAGTGGGCAACATGCCGAAACTCAGGTAAGCAGATTAAAGCAATTCCCAAACAAAACTTCCTTAGTTCGTTGCAAACTAAAGACCGGTCGAACGCATCAAATCCGTGTTCACCTTTCTCACCATAAGCACCCTATCCTAGGCGATCCTCTCTATAATAGTAAATCAAAGACAAATCGGCTTATGCTCCACGCCTTTCGACTTTCCTTTACCCATCCACTCACCTTAGAACAATTGAGTTTTACTGCCCTCTCGGATACTTTCGAAACAGAATTAAAACAAAATGGATGACACTATCATCCATTTTTCTATACAAAAAAGCAAGACCGGAAGGTCTTGCTTTTATTGACTCAAGAATTATTTAGCGATTTTTGCGAAGTATTCAAGAGTACGTACAAGTTGTGCAGTGTATGACATTTCGTTGTCGTACCATGATACAACTTTAACCAATTGTTTACCGTCAACGTCAAGAACTTTAGTTTGAGTTGCGTCAAACAATGAACCGTAAGACATACCTACGATATCTGAAGATACGATTGGATCTTCTGTGTAACCGTATGATTCGTTTGAAGCTGCTTTCATAGCTGCGTTCACTTCATCAACAGTAACGTTCTTTTCAAGAACTGCTACCAATTCAGTAACTGATCCAGTTGGAGTTGGAACGCGTTGTGCAGATCCGTCAAGTTTACCGTTCAATTCTGGGATTACAAGACCGATAGCTTTAGCAGCACCAGTTGAGTTAGGAACGATGTTTGCAGCACCAGCGCGAGCACGGCGAAGGTCACCACCACGGTGTGGTCCGTCAAGGATCATTTGGTCACCAGTGTAAGCGTGGATAGTAGTCATCAATCCTTCAACAACACCAAAGTTGTCTTGAAGAGCTTTAGCCATTGGAGCCAAGCAGTTTGTAGTACATGAAGCACCTGAGATAACTGTTTCAGTACCGTCAAGAACGTCGTGGTTAGTGTTGAATACAACTGTTTTAACGTCGTTTCCACCAGGAGCAGTGATAACAACTTTTTTAGCTCCACCTTTAAGGTGTTTTTCAGCTGCTTCTTTCTTAGCAAAGAAACCAGTAGCTTCAAGAACGATTTCTACACCGTCAGTAGCCCAGTCGATTTGTTCTGGATCACGTTCAGCAGAAACTTTAACGAATTTACCGTTAACTTCGAATCCACCTTCTTTAACTTCAACAGTACCGTCGAAACGACCTTGAGTTGTGTCGTATTTCAACAAGTGTGCAAGCATAACTGGATCTGTAAGGTCGTTGATGCGAGTAACTTCAACACCTTCTACGTTTTGGATACGACGGAAAGCAAGACGACCGATACGTCCGAAACCGTTAATACCAACTTTAACTACCATTAGTGATTTCCTCCTTATGAAAATCATGAAAATTTTATTGTGAAAAGAGTAACTTGAATCACTACAAATCACCTTTCAACACACCTATTATATAACTATTTGAGTTTAATTGCAAGTATGGGCGTCGATTTTCTCTCTTGCTTTTCTACTTTTCCACTCCTTTTCATTCACTTATTCTTTAATTTTTAAATATATCCCTACAATCTTTTATAATGTCCGTATATTATCTCCATTTCTACACTCAACCTTAATTCCAGGTCTATCTGAGTTCACAAAAAAGAGACAGGATTAGTCCTGTCTCTAGGCTGATAAACGATTATTTACGACGTCCTGGACGTTCTTTATAACCATAGTAAGCATCTGCCATGATTTCTTCCATGTCAGCTACCATTGGTAAGCGTGGGTTTGCAGGTGAACATTGATCTTCGTAAGCAAGTAAGGCAATCTCATGCAAGCTGTCTTTCCAAGTTTTTTCATCGATACCAAAGCCTTTGAAGTTCATTGTGATTCCAACTGCTTCACCAAGATCGTAAACTGCTTTGGCATAAGCTTCAACCGCTTCTTCTGGTGTTGAGCAAGGAAGACCTAGCATACGAGCGATATCTTGGAATTTTTCATCAGCTTTCCAGTAATTGTACTTAGGCCATGTTGTAGTTTTAGATGGACGAGTTCCATTATAACGGATAACATAAGGAAGTAAAATAGCATTTGTACGTCCGTGAATGGTGTGGTGAACAGCACCAATCTTATGCGCCATTGAGTGACTCATTCCAAGGAAGGCATTTGCAAAGGCCATACCAGCCATTGTAGAGGCATTATGCATCTTTTCACGGGCTTCTGGGTCAGCTGTTTTTACAGATTTTTCCAAGTATTTGAAGACTAACTTGATGGTTTGAAGAGCAATACCATCTGTATAGTCATTGGCAAAGTTAGAAGTATAAGCTTCAGTTGCGTGTGTCAAGACATCCATACCTGTGTCAGCAGCAATAAATGCTGGAACAGATTCTACCAAAGCAGGGTCAACAATTGCAATGGTCGGTGTCAAAGCGTAGTCAGTGATTGGGTATTTCCGGTTGTTTGCCTTGTCAGAGATAACTGCAAACGGTGTTACTTCTGAACCTGTACCAGATGTTGTTGGAATACCGATATATTGTGCTTTCTTACCAAGTGATGGGAATTTGAAGGCACGTTTGCGGATATCCATGAATTTTTGAACGAGGTCACCGAAGTCAACGTCTGGCTGTTCATAGAACATCCACATACCTTTAGCTGCATCCATTGGTGAACCACCACCAAGGGCAATGATAGTGTCTGGTTCAAACGAACGCATTACTTCAACACCACGACGAACTGTTGTGATATCTGGATCTGGTTCAACATCTGAGAAGACTTGAATCGTGACTTTGTTTTTACGAAGATTCAATTGGTCAATCACACGTTGTACAAAACCGAGTTTTTCAATTGATTTATCGGTAACAATCATGACACGTTCGATACCTTCGCAAGTTTGAAGGTATTGGATTGAGTTACGTTCGAAGTAGATTTTTGAAGGAACTTTAAACCACTGCATATTATTTCTACGTTTTCCTACTTTCTTGATGTTAAGAAGGTTGATAGCGGATACGTTATCACCAACTGAGTTGTGTCCATATGAACCACATCCAAGTGTTAATGATGGAATGAAGGCGTTGTATACATCACCGATACCACCAAAGGTAGATGGAGAGTTCCAGATAATACGCATTGCCTTTATTTCCGTACCGAAACGTTTTGCAAGAGCTTCGTCTTTTGTATGGATGGCTGCTGAGTGACCAAGTCCGTTAAACTCAACCATTTGTCGAGCTTTTTTAAGACCGTCTTCTGTATCTTCAGCTTTTAGGACAGCGATAACTGGTGACAATTTTTCACGAGTCAACGGTTCTTTTGGTCCTACTTCTGCGCATTCTGCAGCCAAGATGTTTGTTCCTTCTGGAACGCTAAATCCTGCTTGCTCAGCAATCCATGTAGCTGGTTTACCAACAATATTTGGGTTCAATTTTGCACCAGCGCAGTTCTTGCTGTTAGCTTTTGCACCAAAACAGAATTCTTCCAAAAGCGCTTTTTCTTTCTTATTGACAAAGTAAGTATGGTATGATTTGAATTCTTCTACAAATTCGTCATACACTTCTTTATCAATGATAACCGCTTGTTCTGATGCACAGACCATCCCATTATCAAATGATTTAGACATAACGATGTCATGAGCAGCTTGACGAAGGTCAGCAGATTTTTCTACATAGGCAGGAACGTTTCCGGCACCTACTCCAAGAGCTGGTTTTCCACATGAGTATGCCGCTTTAACCATGGCATTCCCACCAGTTGCGAGGATAGTCGCAACACCCTCGTGATTCATAAGTGCCCCAGTTGCTTCCATAGATGGTTCTGTAATCCATTGAACACAGTTTTCAGGTGCACCGGCTGCGATGGCTGCATCACGAACGATTTGTGCAGCATGAGCAGAAGATTCTTGAGCTGATGGGTGGAAGGCGAAAACAATTGGGTTACGTGTCTTCAAGGCAATCAATGATTTGAAAATTGCTGTTGAAGTTGGGTTTGTTGTTGGAGTGATACCACAAATAACTCCGACCGGCTCCGCAATCTTCGTCAAACCTGTAATTGGATCATCTTCGATAACTCCAGCTGTTTTAACTCCACGCATATTGTTCACTACGTGTTCACAGGCAAATAGATTTTTTGTCGCCTTATCTTCAAATACGCCACGACCAGTTTCTTCAACTGCATGTTGTGCAAGGATACCGTGCGCGTCAAGTGCTGCAACAGACGCTTTTGCTACGATGTAGTCAACTTGCTCTTGGTTCAACTTACGCATTTCATCAAGCGCAACCAAGGCTTTTTTCACGAGACCGTCGACATGCTTTTCAGCAGCAAGTTGTTTTTCCTCTGGTGTTACTGTTTTTTTATCAGCCATATTATCCTCCATAGCCTTTAAGGATGTTATCCTTTGTTAATTTTTTCACAAGATTATTATAACTCTTTTTTTATGCTTTGTAAACAGTTTCATAAGTATTTCACAAAGAATTTTTCTAAGTTTGTGATCTTTTTCTCAATATAGCTATGCAATAGAGTTTTGCTTGGATGATTGTGAAATTATGGAGAAAATTTTTTTATTTCACAAAGTTTTTCTAGTTGATAGTTATTTATCGAATCCAAGGCAAGAAAGCGTTTTCTTTTTTGGTTTTGAAAATAGTCTCCTAACTTGGAGACTACTGTTTTTGCTGAAAAACGCCTTGTTTAAAGGTCCCCTCATAAACAACTTCTTGCTCTGTAGTCAACTTCCCTTGACCTTCAGCCTGACCATTTACAAAATCACCTTCGTATTTCCAGCCATCTTTTGATTGGAAAGTCCCTTTTCCATTAAAGGCTCCATTATTGAAATCACCTGTATATTGGTCTCCATTTTCAAAGGTCAGGGTTCCTTGACCATTCATTTTCCCTCGTACCAAGGTGCCATCATAAACAAGAGCTCCACCATCAAGTGTCAGGACACCCTTTTTAGGCGTATTTAGCAGAAATACCGAAAGAGCACAGAGTACCATTACAACTACTGCAACGAGCTCTAACCTAGGACGAGTTAGGTAAACTCTACACTTCTCATAAAATTGTTTAAGCTTTTCCATTGTCACTCTCATTTTCTAATCGATCTAGCCAGCGTTGACATCCACTTGTGATACGAGCATAGGTTTCCTCAAAATCTCCTGTATACCAAGGGTCTGGGACACTTTCAGATGCAAAAGAGTAGATCTTATACTGCAATTCCTGAGGACACATTTGACGCAGATCTGAAACGTTTGAAGCATCCATACCGATAATGTAATCAAACGATTCAAAATCTTCTCTACGAATCTGGAGTGATGTTTTGTCTTTGTCATAAGGAATCTGATACTGCCGGAAAATCCCCTGCGTTCCCTTATGAATCGGATTACCATGTTCCCAAGATGAAGTCGCACGACTCTCAACCTGGTAATCGCTCGTCATGGATTTCATTACAAACTCTGCCATGGGGCTACGGCAGATGTTTCCTAAGCACACAAATACTATTTTTCTCATCCCTTTTCCTCTCGTCTCATAGAAAAACGGGAGTGACTGGTCCCGTTTTATTCTTCGATTGCTCCACTTTCGTCAACAACTGTTCCTTCTGGTGTCACAGCTTCTTTGAGTGGCAAAACGGTC
>CAUVRF010000056.1:0-10301 GCA_963554245.1 uncultured Streptococcus sp. | reverse complement strand
TTTCATGTTTTCTCCTTTAGCGGTTTCCCGCGTAAAATATGCTTGGTGAAAGAAGTTAAGCACCAAGGGTTGAGATCATCAACCTTACCAGTATAGCACAATATACGACATTATGCTATACTAAAACCATGAAAAGAATAATAAAGGCATTCTTCGATAACGAAATCCTCTCCTACCTATTTTTCGGTGGTGCTACTACTCTGGTTTCTATTTTATCGCGTTTGCTTATTTACCACATCAGCCACCAGGAAATCCTAGCAACCGTACTCGCAAATCTTATCGGGATTCTCTTTGCCTTTCTCACAAATGATACAATCGTCTTTAAACAAGAGAGAAGAAATTGGCCAACTCGCCTGGCTAAGTTTTTCTTAGCTCGTCTCTCAACACTTGGACTTGACGTTCTTTTAACTTATATCTTCGTTACAACCTTTCCTGATCTTATTGGTCAGTTTGTCGAATATAATATAGACAGGGTTAATACGGTTGAAACTATCCTAGCACAAATTTTGATTGTTGTGCTTAATTATATTTTCAGTAAAATCTATATTTTTAAAAGGAGCAACTGATCTCCTTAAGCATCCAGGTTGCCTTTTGTCATAATTTAGGATATAATAAGTTAGAAAATTAGGAAAGGAATTTATGAAAATGTTAAAGGATCTTAAAGAATTCTTGCTTCGCGGTAATGTCGTTGACCTTGCTGTCGGTGTAATCATCGCCTCTGCTTTTGGTGCTATCGTGACTTCACTCGTTAACGATATCATCACTCCACTTATCTTGAACCCAGCTTTGAAAGCTGCGAACGTTGAACGTATCGCTGAACTTTCATGGAATGGTGTTGGTTACGGTAGCTTCTTGAGCGCTGTTATCAACTTCCTTGCTGTGGGTACAGTTCTCTTCTTCGTTATCAAAGGTATTGAAAAAGCTCAAAACCTTCGTAAGAAAGAGGAAGTGGTTGAGGAAGCACCTGCTGCTCCAACTGAACTTGAAGTTCTTCAAGAAATCAAAGCTCTTCTTGAGAAAAAATAAAACAGATAAAGGATCTAGCTTAAAGCTAAATCCTTTTTTCTTTACTCTTTTGGTAACTTCCCAGCTTTTTCGAGCATTTTCTTAATTAAGTATGGCATCTTCACATTTTCACGGCCTTTTTTCTCAATGAGTTTTTTGACAAATTCTGGCATCTGAAGGTCGTCTGTCTCCTCCATAATGTCCTTGGTAGTTGCTGAAGGCGCTAACTCATCGAAGGTTTCTTCTTCTGGGAGAAAAGCTTTAAATTCTTTGTGTTCGTTGGCTCTTACAGTAGCAACTAAAGCGTCAATTAAACGGCTATCCGTATTGGGCATAGGTGAACGATGGTAGGTGACACCTATTTCTTGACACAAATCATAACATTCCACATCATTATCAAACAAAACTTCGATGTGCTCACTGATAAAACTTATCGGGACAAAAATATAATGCTCTGGATGTTGCTTTTGTTCTCGTAGATATTCTAAGACATCTGGCTTGATCCAAGGGATTCCAATATCGCTTTCACTCTGCCAAGTATTGGTATACTGGTCGGCTTTTAGGCCGAGTTGTTCAGCGATTAGCTTGCTATTATCGAAAATCTGGTCGATATAAGGATCTCCATAATCCAAGGCAAAAATGGGAACACTGTGTGCCGAAAAGATTACCTTGAAAGATTCTTCTCCCACCTGGTCTCGTAAAATTTTGCTAATCTCGTCAGTCCAGAAGTCCAGCAAAGGCTGTTGTTGATACCAGGCCTTAATTACTAAAAATCGGATCTGCTGGCTTTCCAAAAACTTCTCATACCCCATGACTGAGTAAAAAGAATAATGAGGTTCCAAAATCAAACAGATACATTCTTCAATGCCATCAGTCTCCATCTGCTTGATCACATCTGGAATAAAGGGACGAGAAAATTTGTTGGCAAAGTAGATACCGTACTCCTCCCCTAAACGTTCTTTGACTAAATTGACCTCCTCATGTGTAATCCGCTGCAAAGGCGTCCCACCGATACGAACATAGTTGTCATAGAGAGTCTGGATTTCGTGGTCTTGGGGTCTAACTCCACGACGAATATTGGTAAAAAAATCCGCCACACTTTCAAAGGTAATCTCTTCTGGCGAACCGAATGTCATCATTAAAATTGCTTTTTTCATTGATATGTCCTTGTGATGTTTTTTTCAATTACCATTCTACCATGAAATATATCATAAATAAACGCTTTCATTCATTTTATTTTTATTTACTTCTCTTTGTCTTTCTCTCTATTCTATGATACAATGAAAAAAATGATTATTAAAGGAGTTTTTATGTCTTATCCGAACCTTTTGGAACGTTTTCTGACCTACGTCAAGGTCAACACGCGTTCTGATGAACACTCTACTACTACTCCAAGTACGCAGAGCCAGGTAGATTTTGCGACCACTGTTCTTCTTCCCGAAATGAAGCGTGTCGGTCTGCAAAACGTCTACTACCTTCCAAATGGTTTTGCCATTGGTACCTTACCAGCTAATGATCCCAGCCTGACACGTAAGATTGGATTTATCTCCCACATGGATACAGCTGATTTCAATGCTGAGGGAGTTAATCCACAGGTGATTGAAAACTACGATGGCGGATCTATCGACTTAGGTAATTCTGGATTTAAACTGGATCCCGCTGATTTCAAGAGCCTTGAAAAATATCCAGGTCAAACGCTTATCACAACAGATGGCACGACCTTGCTAGGTGCTGATGACAAGTCAGGGATTGCTGAAATTATGACTGCTATCGAATATTTGACAGCTCATCCCGAAATCAAGCATTGTGAAATTCGAGTTGGTTTTGGTCCCGATGAAGAAATTGGCGTCGGTGCTAATCAATTTGATGCAGAAGATTTTGATGTTGACTTTGCCTACACTGTTGATGGTGGTCCTCTAGGTGAGCTTCAGTACGAGACTTTCTCAGCAGCAGCTGCTGAACTCCATTTTCAAGGACGCAATGTTCACCCTGGTACTGCCAAAGGTCAAATGGTCAATGCCCTTCAGTTAGCAATTGATTTTCATAATCAACTTCCTGAGAATGATCGTCCTGAACTGACAGAAGGTTACCAAGGTTTCTATCATCTTATGGATGTGTCAGGTGGTGTCGAGGAGGCGCGTGCAAGCTATATCATTCGTGATTTTGAAAAAGATGCATTTGAAGCGCGTAAAGCAGCTATGCAGTCTATCGCTGACAAGATGAATCGAGAGCTTGGGAATGATCGCGTTAGCTTGACTCTGACAGACCAGTACTACAATATGAAGGAAGTCATTGAAAAAGATATGACACCCGTTACTATTGCTAAAGCTGTTATGGAAGATCTAGGGATTACGCCTATTATCGAACCAATCCGCGGTGGGACAGATGGGTCTAAGATTTCCTTTATGGGAATCCCAACTCCAAATATCTTTGCGGGTGGGGAAAACATGCATGGACGTTTTGAATACGTCAGCCTTCAGACTATGGAGCGTGCGGTGGATACCATCATTGGCATTGTATCTTATAAAGACTAAAAAAAGACGAGGTAGCTCAGCTACTTCGCCTTTCTTTTTATTCGTTTGGTTGAGCACTTGTCTCGGTTTGCTCTTGCTATCAAAATCAACCATATCCAGTACATTTTTGTTTTGAAGCTGTAATAAAAAGGATATCATTCTTTCAAAACAGAACAATATCCTCTCAAATGTATTACAATCACCAAAAATCTTACTATGGTTTTATTTGCTGAAGAGTCTTAATATCATACATTACTAATTCTCCATTTTTATTGTAAAACTGAACACCTTCTGGCTGAAAGATTAGAAACTTAGGATCGATTTGTGCAATTTTTGCTAACTTTTCTATATGTTCATTTAAAGTTACTTTATCTAACCCATAGTTTGGTAAATCATCGTCATTTTCTTCTTTGGAGCTTTCTTTATTTTCTGAAGGAATTTCGTTGGTTGTACCAGTCTCATTTTCCCCTATATTTTTCTTCGGTTGCTCCTCAGTTTTATCTACAACAGTCTTATTTTCATCACTATTTTCAGTATTGTTTGAATCAGGTTTTAATTCTTCATTAGTATGCGTAGACGTTTCAGTTTTGGATTCTTTTTCTTTCATCCTTTTGGCTATTAAGTCTTGCGCTTGTTTCCATTCTGCTTCTGATAAGTCGGATTGAGTGATACTTCTCAATGAACCTCCTCCAGCTCTTGGAATACTAAATGATTTGTCTCCCCATACAAAAGTTTCTTTTGCCAATACATCTCTCGGATCAAAAATATAACCATCTGGAGTTGCAAATCGACCTTCTGCAAGAGCTTTCTGAACTTCTTCAGCAGAATGGATAATTTGCCAATTCTGCATTCCAGCGCGTTTTTCAAGAGGAGTCACATTAGCAATAACGGAACCTGAGTCCTCGTGACCCGGCTTAGACCAAACTTCAGGACGAACCTCAGGGTGTTGCATGACATATTTAATAGTCGCAATTTGATTAGGCTCTAACCATGAGTAAGGAACAACATGAATATGATCAATATGTGGGATAATGAATGAAGTGCCAGTATCATAAGTGGTATTCGCTGCATGCATCGGCAAACTTGAGACATCTACAGCCAATCGTGGTTTGATCCCTGTGTCCACAATATCATAGCGATAATGATCTCGATCCTTAAGCATAAGTTCTTGTTCAGAAAAAGCAATTTGAGTAAGATCAAGTTCATCTCGAGAGTAGAAGTATTCTTTTCCGTTTTCTTTAAGAACATAGCCAACTTTACCATCTTTAGTCACTTTACCAGTCACTTTTTTTGAATCAAATTTTGGTTTTTCTTTGTTATCCATATTCTCTGAAGGAATAACACTCTCATTAGGTTGACCTTTTTCCTTCATCCACTTGCTAACTTCATCTAATTCAAATTGTTCTAACTCTCCAAATCCCACATAATGGAAATGATTTCCATGTCTCGCTATAATGCCTGATTTATCAACTGAATAGATAGAATCTTTACTGAATACATATCCATCACTAGTATCGTATGGTTTACCATCCAAACCTTTACCATAAGCCTTAATTGAATTTCCTAAAAATGTATGCTCAACCGTACTATTTGCTGGCTTTTGAGTATTTACTGGTCTGTTATTTCCGTTATTTTGTCCTTTTACAGAAATCATTCTCGCGATCTTCTGCTCTAATTCAGACATTTGAGAGTAAGGGATAAAATGGTAATGGTCCCCATGAGGTACTGCAACACCTCTAGCTGTTCGACTTGTGATTTGCGCTGGATCAAAGACAAGTCCATCTGATTCGACGTGTCGTTGGCTGAGTGGCAAGCCATAAAGTTGTTTCAGAAGGCCATCAATATCCTCATCGCTTTGACTCGCTTGACTATCGTCGCTACCGTTGTTAGCTGTGTTTGTATAGCTGTAGCTGTTGCCTTGGTTATTATAGGATGGGGTCCATCTATCTACATCGCTACTAGCACTGTTGTTATTGGTACGGCGATAAGTAGGCGTATTTGATTGACCACTTCTACCAGATAGGAAGGCTTCTGCAGCAGCCAATTCGCTGGCTGATAACTCACTTTTAGGAATGTAATGGTAATGGTCGCCATGAGGAACGATATAAGCATCACCAGTATCTTCAATGATATCGGATGCATTAAAGATGTAACCATCATCTGTGGTGTAGCGTCCCTGTGAACGTGCCAAGGCTACCGCACCATCGTTTGCTGAAGTCCCTCTTTCACGATGCTGACTATGTTCTTGTTTTTGCCGATTGATTTCTTCTTTCGTACGGACATTATCCGCATGTGCAGTGTCCTTAAGGTAAACATAGTATTTTCCATCTACCTTGATAACATAACCGCCCTTGATTTCACTGACAATATCCTCGTCCTTGAGCTGGTAGTTTGGATCCTTCATCAGCAACTCTTCACTGATGATAGCGTCGTAAGGAACCTTACCATTGTAATAATGATAGTGGTCACCGTGTGAAGTGACATAGCCCTGGTCTGTTATCTTGATGACGATTTGTTCGGCATTGATGCCTTCTTTTTTACTAACCTCATCAGGAGTGAGATCCTCCGTTTTTTGCGCTGCTTGTTTTCCATCAACGTAAGACACACGGTTATTTTCTTTGACCGTTCTAGCTTGATACAGTCCCAACTCATAAGAACAGACACTTAAAATCAAGGCTGCCGCAGAACCAGCAAGGTATTTTTTATTAATTTTCATAATCTCCTCATTTTAATTCTTCTGCAAGAACATTCATATTTTCTTCTAGGTTTTCTAAGTAAGTTTGGTCGTTTTCAGGGTCTGCTTCCAAAGGATTAAGAGTTTTCAGACTAACTCCTGTTGATTTGACCAAGGTTTCAGCAACTTTAGAGGACGCATTGCTCTCAGTAAAGATGGTTTTGACATTATAGGTTTTGACAAATTCTTGGATTTCTGTTAGTTGTCTAGGACTTGGCTCTTGTTCAGGGGAAATCCCTGCAATACCAAGTTGTTTCAATCCAAAACGTTTAGCAAGGTAAGAAAAGGCTGTGTGTTGCGTAACAAAGGTCTTTTGACTCGCTTTTTCAAAAATAGGCTGGAATTTCTTAGTCAATTCCTGAGCTTTTTTGATAAAGGCTTGAGCATTTTTTTGGTAAGTTTCTTTGTGCTCACTATCAACCTCTGAAAGTTTGTCCGCAATAATCTGGGCCTCTTCTCCTGCTTTTTCAGGATCTAACCAAGTGTGCGGGTCGTAAAGTGTTTTTTCATCAATACCGTCACCAGCTTCTACATCTTCTAGCCCTGGGACGCGATCCAAAGTCATCCCTTCAGAAGCCTCTAAAACCTTAACCTTTGATTTTTTCAAGTTAGGATCTAGACTTCCCGCCCAAGATTCGAGCGTATGAGAGTGGTAGACAAAAACATCCGCGTCATAGATAGCAGCAATGTCATTTGCTGATGGTTCAAAGGAGTGAATCCCGTTACTTGACTGAATCATCCGAACATCATTCAAGTCACCCGACACCTCTTTGACCATGGCATAGATCGGGTAAAAACTTGTTACAATCTTCATCCCTTTTGCTTCTTGTTTTTCTTTTTGACCACATGCTCCTAAGACAAGAGCCAACACACTGGCCATCAATAATAGTATTGTTCTTTTTTTCATCGTTACTCCTTAACTAGTATTTAACTAATTAATTAACTAGTAAATAGTTTATCTTTATTTACACTATCTGTCAAGATATTTTGCACATTTTCATGAAAAAAATGAGAACTAGAACTCACATTCTGCTCTCATTTTTCGTTTTCCCGTTCTCCTATCCTGTTTTTAGGAGTTAGAGAATGCTGCTACCCTTACTTACTCTCCTTTAATAAAGCCAATAGTTTTTCAGCTTCTGCCATAATAGTATTGTTGTCCTGAGCACCAAACAATAGATTATTCTTTAATCCAGTAAGAGTTTCGTTAGCGTTAGACTTGACGATGGGGTCTTGGATTTTTGCAAGTAGCTCTTCAGCCTCTCTTAACTTCGCTTCAACCTTTTCAGTCTCGACCTGAGGTTCTTCTGGCTCCTCTGGTGATTCTTCTTCCGGTTCCTCTGTTGGTTTTGGAGATTCTGGTTTCTCACTTTGCGGTTTTTCTTCTCGAGGAGTTTCTTCCTCAGGTTTTTCTGTCTGAGGTTTCTCCTCGTTTGGTTTTTCCGTTTGGTCGGTATCAGCTTGACCATTTTGGTTTCTTTGAACATGGTCACTTGCATTTCCCCAACCACTATCTGAATGCGGACGTTCGTTTGGATGTTCAACATAGTACTTGACAGTCGCAAAGAGATCCTCAAGAGTATACCCCTTAGGTGCCTCATAAAGTCCTTCGTCAAACCACTCAAATTTGATGTTATGGTAATGGTCATAATGAGGAATGATTAAACTACCATTTTTAACTTCCACGGTATGTTGGAGATTGTATGGCATACGATCAAGGGGCACCTTCTTAGCTGCTTTCACGCGGTTGTAGATAGCTTCTGCTCCTTTAGCCTCCGTATTTCCTGGATTCTGATGGTCTGTTGAAGGAGGAGTCAAACCTTTCTCTTTAGCATAAACCTGGGCTGCCGCTCTTTCGGCTTCAGACAAACTATCTTTTTTAATCCAATGGCTATGGGTCATATGTGGAGTTACATAGGCATCCCCCTCATCACTGGTGATATCACGAGGATCAAAGATATAGCCATCTTCTGTTGTATACTTGCCTGCCAACTTGGCTACTTGAATCTCATCATCTGTGTAAGCTATTTGCGCATTTGGTTTTCCTAAACGTTCTGGATGACGAATCGGTGCTAGAAAGGCCAAGATATCATCCACCAACTTGACTTTATCACTTGAGGTATCATTGAGACGTTCCAACAGTTTATCCAAAGTGTCAAAATCAGCTTGGCGCCCTTTATTATCAAGTAAGTCTTGATGAACTGCTGCTAATAAATCATAAGCCTTATTGTAAAATCCTTGATCACCAGATGAGAGGTTGGTTTTCTTAGCTCCTAGCTTATGAGACAAACTTTCTTGCTTGGCTAGTTTACTATCAATGGCTGCTGCAGTTTCTGCTGAAAGTTCCTTGACAGGAATATAACGAGAGATTCCATTCTCCTCAAATACATAGCCATTGGCTACTTTTCGAATCACCTGTTTAACCAATTTTTCATCAATTGGATTGCTTGGAGTTGGTTGAGGAGTTGGTGCAGGTTGCGGGCTTGGACTAGGTTCCGGAGTCGGTTGTGGACTTGGTTGTTCTGGTCTTGAATCCGGCACCCTATGGTTCGAACTGTACTGTAGAGGAATAATACGAGCGATTCGTTCTTCCAATTCAGACATCTGTGAATAAGGGATGAAATGGTAATGGTTCCCATGAGGCACAGCAACTCCTCTAGCTGTTCGACTTGTAATCTGTGCTGGGTCGAAGACAAGACCATCAGATTCTACGTGTCGTTGGCTGAGCGGCAAGGCGTAAAGTTGTTTCAGAAGGCTATCAATATCCTCATCACTCTGACTTGCTTGGTTATCGTCGCTACTGTTGTTAGCTGTGTTCGTGTTCGTATAGCTGTTGCCTTGATTATTATAGGATGGAGTCCATCTATCTACATCGCTGCTAGCACTGTTGTTATTGGTACGGCGATAAGTAGGCGTATTTGATTGGCCACTTCTACCAGATAGAAAGGCTTCTGCTGCAGCCAATTCGCTGGCTGATAACTCGCTCTTGGGAATGTAATGGTAATGGTCGCCATGAGGAACGATATAAGCATCACCAGTATCTTCAATGATATCGGATGCATTAAAGATGTAACCATCATCTGTGGTGTAGCGTCCCTGTGAACGTGCCAAGGCTACCGCACCATCGTTTGCTGAAGTCCCTCTTTCACGATGCTGACTATGTTCTTGTTTTTGCCGATTGATTTCTTCTTTCGTACGGACATTATCCGCATGTGCAGTGTCCTTAAGGTAAACATAGTATTTTCCATCTACCTTGATAACATAACCGCCCTTGATTTCACTGACAATATCCTCGTCCTTGAGCTGGTAGTTTGGATCCTTCATCAGCAACTCTTCACTGATGATAGCGTCGTAAGGAACCTTACCATTGTAATAATGATAGTGGTCACCGTGTGAAGTGACATAGCCCTGGTCTGTTATCTTGATGACGATTTGTTCGGCATTGATGCCTTCTTTTTTACTAACCTCATCAGGAGTGAGATCCTCCGTTTTTTGCGCTGCTTGTTTTCCATCAACGTAAGACACACGGTTATTTTCTTTGACCGTTCTAGCTTGATACAGTCCCAACTCATAAGAACAGACACTTAAAATCAAGGCTGCCGCAGAACCAGCAAGGTATTTTTTATTAATTTTCATCGAAACTCTCTTCCTTTTTGATATTTCTAGTTGCAATTCATTTCTAAATTGCAGAAACTCCTCTCTAAAAGTTAACTGGTTAATAGTTTACTCCTAAATTTGCAACTTGTCAAGAATTTTATGAACCAGTTAACGATTTTTTTGTTTTCTACACTATCTTCTATCTGAACAGTCTGATTTGAGAATCCTATATTGAAAATCAATCACCAAATTTTTAAAACAAAAAATCCCTGCAACTGAGTTGCAAGGACCTTTCAATTAATCAAAGTCAACGTATTCTTTTTGAAGTTCAAGAACTTCTTCCATTGTTGAGCATTCTGTAAGGGCACGGTTTGCGTACTCTTCCATCTTAGCTGTGTCTAGTTTCTTCATCAAGCTACGTGTACGAAGGACAGATGTTGCTGACATAGAGAACT
>CAUVRF010000055.1:0-10490 GCA_963554245.1 uncultured Streptococcus sp. | reverse complement strand
TTCATTCTAAACCTCTTGCGCATTATTATATCACAAATGCCCTTAAAAAGCGACCTTTAAAGAGAAAGCACTGCTTTTATTATAGCAAGATTCTCTCAAAAACCATATATAAAAAAGGAGAACAAATACCTCGCTCTCCTTTTTCCACATCAGTGCTGAATCTTCCGCCTAGATTACATTATTCACCTAATTCTAGTCGAATGTCTTGTAGGCACTCTTGCGCCTGTTTCACAATTGATTCTAAAATAGCCTTACATGGTTTGATGTCTTTCACCAAACCCGCAATTTGTCCGCTCATCATTGAACCATGAACTGTATCACCTTCATAGACAGCTTTAGATAGAGAACCGATCGTAATTTCTTCCAGTTCCTCTCGATTTGTACCCTTCTGCTCTAATTCAATGTAGTGATCCGTCATCTCATTGCGAATACAACGAACTGGCGCTCCCGCAATGCGGCCTGTAACCGCAGTCGCTGTATCACTTGCCGCCAAAATAGCTTCTTTATAGGCTGGAGAAATTGGACATTCTTCTGAAGCAAGAAAAACTGTTCCCATTTGAACCCCTTGTGCACCTAGGGCAATCGCAGCAGCAAGTCCACGACCATCTGCCACACCTCCAGCAGCAATGACTGGAATCGTTACAGCATCAACGATTTGTGGAATAAGAGCCATTGTATTGGTCTCTCCAATATGGCCACCAGCTTCTGAACCTTCAGCAATTACAGCATCAACTCCCAATTCTTGCATTTTTTGAGCATGCTTGACACTGGCAATAACTGGAATAACCTTGATTCCAGCTTCTTTTAAGTAAGGCATGATATGTTTAGGAGTTCCTGCACCTGTAGTTACCACTGGAACCTTTTCTTCGATGATAACAGTCACAATATCCTTGATGTTTTTCATCATCAACATGATGTTGACACCAAAAGGCTTATCTGTCAACTTTCTCAGTTCACGAATTTCTTCTCGCAACTGCTCTCCGGTCATACCACCTGAAGCGATAATTCCCAGACCTCCAGCTTCAGAAACAGCTGCTGCCAGTTGATAGTGTGAGATTTGAGCCATAGCCCCTTGGAAAATTGGATATTGAATCTGTAAAAGTTTTGTAATTGACATATGAGTCCTCCTTCTATTTTCTGTTGATTCTTGTTGGCAAATGGATGCATAGTGCACCAATATCCCCGTCAACAAGAAAATGTTACATTTGTCTCCTCATATTCTGTTATCCTAAAAAATCTGGCTTACGATCCTGCTGATCTGTAAAAGGAATCAGTGGGGGGCGAGAACGTAGAACATAATCTACAAATTCCTTCCCTTCCTTGTCAAACTCTACTACCGCGAAAAATTGATCATGGTAAAAGAAAAACTTGTAATGATTCTCAAAAGCCTGACGCAACCACTTCTCTTTGGCTAAAATTGACTTCATAGGATAATCATCAACTGCTGGAACCCAGAGAGGGTTTCGATGAACATGTGATAACATCAAGTCCCCCATATGGATCATCGTATCTTTCCCCTGTTTGAGCAAGATAATACTGTGACCATTGCTGTGACCACTTGTGTGAATCATTTGGATTTCTGGAATGACATTGATATACTCTGAGAAAGTCGTCACCTGATCTTGAATCGGTTCCCAATTTTCTCTCAGATAAGTTCCCCGCGTTCGATTATTAGGGTTTCTCATCTCATACCATTCGACATCATTCACAATAATCTTGGCGTTTGGATACTTGGAAACCAGCTTCCCTTGATCATTCACATACGTCAAGCCACCAGAATGATCGTGATGCATATGTGTCATCAGCACGATGTCAATATCTTCAGGCGAGAGTCCTAAAAGAGCTAAACTTTCTTCTACACGACTTTCAGACAAGATTCCTAAGTTTCGCCTTTGTTTATCGGATAATTTTGCCGTATCAAAACTTGCATCTATCAAGTAATTTTTATCCTTGTACTGGATTAAAATAGGATCCGTCAATTCCGCCATCATATTAGCATCATTTGTTGGGTAGTAACGAGACCACACAACTTTCGGAACCGGACCAAAAAGAGTCCCTGCATCCGTCAATTTATCGGCTCCACGTAGCCATATCAGTTTCATATCATGAAATTGATATTCCTGTAAGGTGAGTTCTGCCATGCTTTACTCCTTTATCCATTGGGCTGCTATTCTTTTGCGAATCGAATCCCCAGATTTTCCATAGATTTCAATTGTTTTGGCATCCTTTAGATAACGGTCTATGGGGATGTCATCCAAGGTTTGAAGAGGTCCAATTAATCTAATAATTTCCTCAGAAATTTCAATTGCTACTTTTGTCGTATAAAGTTTTATCTGAGATACAAAGAGTGAATCCTCCTTTATCCTATCCTTGTAGGAGGCAAAGTAAGATTCAGCCGCACACAGCTTAGTATACAAGTCTGCAAATTGATGTTGATAGACTGTCGCATCGATTAATCGTTTCCCAAATCCTCTTTTGACCTTTACAAAAGCCAGACCTTTTTCAAAAGCTCCCTCAGCGATACCGATAGAGATTGCGCTTAATCCTAGCTGTAATTTTTTGATAATATCATTTAACTGACTTTCCCCATTTAAGGTCAATCCTAGCAAACTATCTTCTGGCAATTTGACCTGATCAAAAGTTACCGAATTCACAGGTAAGCCCTGTAAACCAGGTTTTGTAATATCATCTCCAAAAGCAACTCCCGGTCGAGTCGTATCAACAATGAAAAATCCGTATCCATCTTGTCCGTTAGCTTCCTGAACCTTGGCTAAGATTAACAAAATATCTGTATAACGGCAATTTGATACAATTGACTTCTTCCCAGTTAAAGACCAACCTACTTCTGTTTTCCTTGCAGTTGTTTCAATAACCTCCAAGCTGTCCATCAATTTTCCTTCAGAAAATCCCAAGCCAGCTAAGATTTCTCCCCTTACTAAGGGTTCTACATAACGCGATTGTTGTTCCTGACTCCCATATCGTAAAATAGGATAGATACCATAACATGCCTGAGTTAGTAGAACAGCAGAAAAAGCAGGGAAATCTTTTGAAATCAAGCGAATAAAGGTCAAAAACTCGGTTCTCAAAACAGAATCTTGACTATCTAAAAGCAAGGAAAAGATATCAAATTGCTCGATAAACTGATAAAGTAATTCTCTAGGGAACTGTTGTTCATCCTCACGAGACTTGAAATAGTCCCGAATCAACACTTTCACGTCTGCCTTCAATTCTCGCGCCAGCACGTCATTATAGGTCATCGCATTTACCTCATCTTAGTTGTCAGAAAACGGTTGGTAATAATCTTTCAACAATTCTTCATACACATAAGACTCTACTTCATTGTAGGAGTTTTTATAGGGTCTACAAAACCAAATATTAAATGGAATCGGATCCTTGAATCTAACCGCCTTAAAACGACTCTTGTCCACAAAATATTCAACCGGCCTTGGCAAAAGGGCAATCAAATCTGTCTGATAAGTTGATTCAACTAGGAAGTCCCAAGTAGAGGAAAGATAAGCAAATTTAGCCTCAATTCGTTGCGAACGAAGTTTTTCTGTCACTAAATCATAAGTCGTAAATGTTTTGTTGAAGGTTGCCAATTCATAACTAACAATATCAGACCATTCCAATAAGCTTTTCTGAGCCAACGGATGATCCTTATCCATATAAGCAACGTATTCATCCAATTGAATGATATGTTGCTCATATTTTTTAGCATCCAAGCTTGTAGGCTCTATCAAAATAGAGAGACTCAAATCTCCATCAACCATTTTTTGACGAATTTCCTTCCCCCCACCTTCCGTAACCTGGATATGGATATGAGGATTATTTTTCAGAAAATGCGGCAAGGCACTAGCAAAATAAACTCGTAAAATCAAGGACGGAATACCAAGGTTAATGGTGCCTTTTTGCTTTTGAGCTTCTATATGGATCATGGAAAGCATTTCTTCATGTCGATTCACAATCTCGGTCGCATAACGATAAATCTTGCGTCCCGCCTCTGTTAAACTTTCTAATCTTCCATTCTTGCGATTGAATAATTGAACCCCTTCAGCTGCTTCAAAATTTGTCACGAATTGACTCAAGGCTGATTGACTAATGTGAATCTTCTTTGCAGCAATGGAAAGGTTGCATCCGCATTCTATGATATTGATGAAATAGTTCATTTGGATAATATCCACTTACCCATCACCTAGCTTTCCTTCACTATTTTAGCAAGTCAATTAGACAACTATTCTAGTGTTTGATAGTTGTCTACTGACTTTCTTATCGAAATAACATTTTGAATATTTCATTTTAACGTTGTATATAAAGCGCTTACAATACTATCTAATTTATATCATAACACACTGAGTAGAAAATTGCTCTTTTTTTGCTTAAATCGGCATCGTCTTTAAGTCTTCTGAGACAATGACTTCCCCAGCTGTTTTTTCAAGAACTTCTTCTAATGTCACACCAGGAGCCAACTCTTTCAATAAGAATTTACCATCTTGGAATCCAAAAACAGCTAGTTCTGTTATGACAAGATCCAATACTCCTTTAGCTGAAAGTGGCAATGTGCACTCTTTCAGCAGCTTTGACTGTCCATCAACAGTTGTATGTTGGATGGCAGCGATAACTTTTTTAGCACCAACGAGAAGATCCATCGCTCCACCCATACCAGGTGCAAATTTTCCTGGGATAATCCAGTTGGCAATACTACCATCCTGGCTAACTTCGAGCGCTCCCAGTACGGTTGCATCCACGTGACCACCACGAATAATTGCAAATGATGTTTGCAAATCAAACAAAGCAGCTCCTGGAAGAAGAGTGATTGGCGCACCACCTGAGTTTGCTAGGTTTGGATTGTAGTTATCTTTAGTTGGTGTTTCACCAAAGCGAAGGGCACCGTTTTCAGCTTGAAGAATTACGTTAACACCTTCTGGGATGAAGTCTGCAGAAGCATTTGGAATACCAAATCCAAGGTTTACAACATCACCATCTTTAAATTCAAGAGCAACACGTCTTGCAATAATTTCTTTTGGTTTCATATTATTTTACCCCCGCCAGTTTTTTTGTCTCTGTCCAGAGGTCGCCCATCATCTTATGGTGTTCTTCTGGAGTTAATCCTTGGACTACATAGTCAACAAGGATACCAGGGATGTAAATATCATTTGGATCAATTTCTCCGACTTCAACCAGCTCGTTTGTCTCAACAATGACTGTGTCAGCCGCTAGAGCGAGTTGAAGGGAGATATTTTTAGTAGTCCCATCTAGATAAAGGTTGCCATACTTATCCGCCTTAGTAGCTTTAATCAAGGCAACATCGATTTTCAATGGATCATAAATCAAATATTCTTTTCCGTTTCGAGTCACTTTTTCGTGCTCATCTTCAAGAATTGTTCCCACACCGGTTGGCGTTAAGACTGCTCCAAGACCCGCTCCCGCAGCATGCAAGCGTTCTACAACAGTTCCCATCGGAGTGAACTCCACTTTCATGAATCCTGAGAAATAATCATGCTGAGCAGCAGCAGATGTCCCTACATGGGCTGCAATGTATTTTGTAACCTGATGGTTTTCACAAAGACGACCAACTCCAACTTCCTTACCGGGTTGAGAGGTTACAACAGACACCAAGGTCAAATCTTGCTGGTTTTGACGAACCAGTTCCTCAATTAACTCAAATGGTTCTCCCACTCCGAGAAATCCAGAAATACCAACTTTATCTCCTGAATGAATCAAGGAAATAGCTTCAGACAATGTTACAACTTTCATAACCTATCTCCTCTCTTTTATTTACGATTGAATACGGCTTTGCGTTTTTCAACAAAAGCGCGCATTCCTTCAACTTTATCTTCTGTTGAGAAGAGAAGAGCTTCCGCTTCTGTTTCCAAACGAATAGCATTTTTCAGAGGGAGTTCTGAGCCAACTTGGATAATATGTTTAGCCTTTTCAACTGCTAGCGGTGCATTTTTCATAATCGCTGCTGCCAGCTCTTCTGCTGCAGGCAATAGTTCTTCTGCTGCCACCAACTTGTTAAGAATTCCAAGATCATATGCTTCTTGTCCTTTAACCATTCTAGCGGTAAAGATTAATTCCTTTGTTTTACTAGTACCAATCAAACGAGACATTCTTTGGGTACCTGCAAAACCAGGAATGATTCCCAAGCTAACTTCAGGGAAGCCAACCATTGTCTTGTCATAGCCGATTCGGATATCAGTTGAAAGAGCTAATTCCAAACCGCCTCCCAAAGCATAACCATTCAATACTGAAATAGTTGGCTGGGTCAATTCAGATAAACGGGTAAAGGTGTCGTTCGCATAGGTCATGTATTCATGAGCCTGAATTGGAGACATTTGATCCATCTCTTTAATGTCTGCGCCTGCGACAAATGCTTTCTCCCCTTGACCAGTCACAATGACAACACGAATGTCATCGCTTGCTTCAATTTGGTCTAAAACGAGATTCAAATCCTTTAAGACTTCTGAACTTAAGGCGTTCAAAGCCGATGGACGGTTAATTGTTAGATAGCCAAGACCATTCTTAACCTCTAATAAAACAGTTTTACTCATTGTTCTGCTCCTACTTGATTTATTTTGAGTACAGAGTACAGCGTCAACAAATACCAACACAAAATGTAAGAGCTTACATTTTCATCATAATCCTTTTTTCCCTATCCGTCTACTTAATCTTTATTTATAGACCTATAAGTCCAGCTTATAGAATAGAGCCATTCAATCTATCCTCAAAGTCTTAGGAAAAGCAAAAATACCTTATCAAGCCCTTTTAGAGAAAGACACTTGATAAGGTATGTAACTATGAGATCGGATCAAAATCTCATTTTGTAATCATAATATTGAAAAAGAGGAAATGACGTTCAGTTTTCTAATAACTAACGTTCAACGATGAGGGCTGTTCCCATCCCTCCTCCGATACAGAGAGTAGCTAAACCAGTTTTAGCATCACGTTTCATCATCTCATGTACCAGAGTCACTAGGATACGGCAACCTGAAGCCCCAATTGGGTGACCAAGAGCTATCGCGCCACCATTGACATTGACAATATCTGTGTTAAAGCCAAGTGTTTTCCCAACCGCACAAGCCTGGGCAGCAAAGGCTTCATTTGACTCAATCAAGTCGAGATCATCAACTGTCAAATTGCCTTTTTCAAGAGCTTTGCGAGTCGCATAAATCGGTCCACATCCCATAATCTTAGGATCCAAACCTGCACTTGCATACGAACGAATGCGAGCAATGACTGGAAGTCCCAATTCTTCAGCTTTTTCAGCACTCATGACCAAGACAGCCGCCGCTCCGTCATTGATACCTGAGGCATTCCCCGCTGTAACAGAACCGTCTTTTTTGAAAACAGGACGTAGCTTAGACAGACTCTCCAAGCTAGCATCTTTTCTAGGAAATTCATCTGTATCAAAGACGATAGGATCGCCTTTACGTTGAGGAATAACCACCGGAACAATCTCTTCCTTAAAGCGTCCAGATTCTATAGCCGCCACTGCTCGTTTCTGTGATTCCAAAGCAAGCGCATCTTGATCATCCCGGCTAATACCATATTCTTCTGCCACATTCTCAGCTGTAATCCCCATATGGTAGTCATTAAAGGCATCAGACAAACCATCCTTAATCATGGTATCTACCACTTTCGAATCTCCCATACGACCACCCCAACGGAAACTTGGCAAAACGTATGGAGCCTGACTCATGTTTTCTGCACCACCAGCTACGATAATATCTGCATCGCCACATCGAATCGCTTGAGCAGCCAACTGCACGGCCTTCAAACCGGAACCACAAACCTTATTGATGGCAAAGGCTGGTGTAAATTCAGGGAGTCCTGCATGAACGCTCATTTGACGAGCTACGTTTTGACCTAAACCTGCGCCTAGGACATTCCCCATAATCACTTCATCTACCTGCTCTGGTTTAATATTCGCTTTTTCCAAAGCACTCTTAATTACCAAAGATCCCAAATCAACAGCAGAAACATTCTTCAAGCTCCCGCCAAAGGAACCTAAAGGTGTTCGCACTGCCGAAACAATAACTACATCTTTCATGACTACCTCCATCAGTGTCTAGTAAGTAAAGAAGCCTTTTTTTGTCTTCCGTCCCAATTTTCCTGCTTCGACCATTTTCTTAAGAAGAGGGGCAGGACGGTATTTTTGATCACCAAACCCTTGGTTTAGGACGCCCATAATAGCCAAACAAACATCCAACCCAATCAAGTCAGCAAGAGCCAAAGGTCCAATAGGATGATTTGCACCAAGTTTCATCGCTTCATCGATTTCTTCGGCACTAGCCACTCCTTCACCTAGAATGTAAATGGCTTCATTGATCATAGGAATCAAAATTCTGTTCACAACAAAACCATAAGAATCTTTAACATCAACTGGTGTTTTACCAATTTTCACTGTCAGTTCACGAACCGCCTGAACCACTTCTTCTGAAGTCTGCAAGGCCTTAATAACCTCTACAAGTTTCATGATTGGGGCAGGATTAAAGAAGTGCATTCCAATCACGCGCTCTTGATGTTTAGTAGCAGCAGCTATATCCGTGATTGACAAAGAGGATGTGTTTGATGCTAAGATAGTTTTAGGATCTGTCAATTCATCCAATTGTTTGAAAATATTCAACTTAATCTCACGATTCTCAGTTGCAGCTTCAATCACCAATTGGACTTGTTTCGCATCTTCATATGAAACAGATGGAAGCAAATTGGCCAATACCTGATCCTTCTCATCCGCAGACATCCGTCCTTTTTCAACTGAACGTTCCAATTGTTTTGTGATATTATTCAAGCCTCTTTGAACAAATTCTTCCTTAATATCGTTTAAGTAAACTGTAAAACCAGCCTGAGCAAATACTTGAGCAATTCCGCTTCCCATTTGACCAGAACCAATAATCATCACCTTAGATATCATTATTTTCTCCTTCTTATTTTACAAAAATCCAGTGCATGAAGCAAGGACGATTGAACAGAAATCCTTCAATCGCCCTTCTGACATTAAACAAAGGCACCTAGTCCAGTAATCTCACGACCAACAATCAAGGCATTCACTTCGTGTGAACCTTCATAGGTATAGATTGATTCAGCATCTGCAAAGAAACGAGCAACGTCTGTCTCAAGTGTAATACCATTACCTCCGCAAGTTTCACGAGCAAGGGCAACTGTTTCGCGCATCACCAAGGAATTGTGCATCTTAGCAAGAGCAGAGTTAAGCATCAATTCATTACCTTTCTCTTGCATCTCAGCAATACGAGTTGAATAAGCAATAACTGCTACAGCATTTGCTTGCATACGAGCCAATTTTTCTTGAACAATTTGGAATTTGGCAATTGGACGTTTGAACTGTTCACGATCTTTAGCATATTTAAGAGCTGCTACATAAGATCCACAAGTCACTCCCATAGCAATGTGAGCAACGTCCGCACGAGTGAAGGTCAAGATGCGGGCTACATCACCAAAACCATTGATATTTACCAAACGGTCTGAATCTGGAACCTCTACATTCTTCATAGTAATATGGCCATTGCGGACACAACGAAGAGCAATCTTATGTGGGATTGGTTCTGCATGATATCCAGGAGCTCCCTTACGAACGATAAAGCATTTCACCTTGCCATCCGCAACATCACGAGCAAATACAGGAACGACATCCGCAGTATCTGAACCACCAATCCAGCGTTTTTCACCATTTAGAATCCACTTGTCTCCAACACGTTCTGCAGTAGTTGCAAGTCCTCCAGCAATATCAGAACCTGAAAGAGGTTCAGTCAAAGCGAAGCAACCTTGCCAATCAAATGCAGCTAGTTTTGGAAGAAATTCTTTTTGTTGACGCTCATCACCACCCAAGAGAATTGTGTTGTAGCAAAGTCCGCCATGAACGGTGTAGAATGTTGCCATAGAAGCATCGAAGCGAGCAAGTTCAAGATACAAGAAAGCAATATAAAGTTCAGATGGTTTCCAGCTACCCTCACGTCCCTCAAACAATTTCGGATTGTTCATAATTTGAGCGCCCTTAGCCACAGCATAGAATTCTTCAAAAGGAAAATCAGGTTTTTCCCAGTATTCATTAATAACCGGACGGAGATGTTTCTCAATCAAACGGCGAGTTTCTTGTAAAACCTCTGCTTCTCCCAAAGTTAGACCATCCGCATAGTGAAAAAGGTCCTCAGGATATAGTTCGCGTAAAATTTCTTCTTTTGTTGCCATAGTCATGACTCCTTTAATTGTTATAAGAGCGCTTACATTTTTGTATTCGCTATTTGTTGACAACCCCATTCTATCCCTTAGGGTATTATTTTGTCTACTTAATAAATATAAACACCCCTATAAGTTCAGATTATAGGGGCCGATTCTGACTGTTTTATCAAGGATTTCCTCGTTTTTCTACTTACTTATAGGCACAAGAAAAAGTGGTTTACAAATCAGTAAACCACTCTTATTATGTGACTATTAGTCCGTCTCGCTCCGTAAGGTGCGAGACCAATAAACCA
>CAUVRF010000054.1:0-10553 GCA_963554245.1 uncultured Streptococcus sp. | reverse complement strand
CAATGATTGAAAATTATGAACCTACTGTTCAAGATGTGATTGATTTAAAAACTTATGTTATCAACAAACGAAAGGAATTGAATATTGGTTAAAAATCAATACGAAGGCTATGAGTACATTGACCCCAATCACCAATATACCTATCCAAATTCTACAGTCTTAATCAACAAACAAAATATTACAAATATTGAAGAAGCCTATCGGAATGAGCATTTATTCGTTACTAAAAGGCTTGCAGACTTGCGCTTGAAAACTATTGAAGTATATTCCATTAGTGATATTTTAGCCATTCATAAATATTTATTTCAAGATGTCTATGCTTGGGCGGGGCAATTTCGCAAGGTGAATATCTCAAAAAATGGGAATCCTTTTATGTCAATACAATCTTTCAGTACTGCCCAAGTATATATAAACCGCCTTATTCATACCTATTATCAAACTGCTAATTCAAAAGATGGGATTATTAAACAATTAGCAAAAATTCTTGATAATCTTAATTATTTCCATCCCTTCCGAGAAGGTAATGGACGAACTCAACGAGAAGTTATTCGTTCCTTAGCACTGTCAAAAGGATATTCTGCACAAATACGTGTTGAGCAAGATGACGAGGTTTACAATCTTTATATGGACGGAACAGTCTATGGAGATTTAAGAAAGTTAGAAGAACTACTTGGTAAAATACTGGAAAAATTGTAAATTAGTCTACAAAAATACTTCTATATTTTTAAATATCCTAAATATCACAGAAAATTATAACTTACCAAGGTTTAAATCATAATAGATAGACAAAAAGCTTCTGAAATCTAACATTTCAGAAGCTTTTTTCTTGTCATAAAATGGCTACAACTATTATTATTCAATACATATTATATCTATTTATTAAAATAATTAATAATTAAGTAGTGGTCCGCTAAGATGAAATTCAAAATTTGTAACATCAACTAAACCAACAACTTTGTCACTTTGATATAATTCCATCAAAAATTGTGCCATCTCTTCACTTGTGTGATATTTAGCAAAATGCTCATCATAATCATATTCTTTAGAATCTGTAGCAACTTGACCGAATTCCGTTTTTGTGGCAGCTGGAGCTAAAACCTTAGCTTTTAATTGATGTTGATTTGCCTCTAGTTCCAATGCCAAGCCTTCTGTAAAAGCACTGACATAAAATTTACTTGCACAGTATGTAACTGCATTTGGAACCATCATGTATCCGCCTCTAGATGATAAGTTAATCAATTGAGCGCCTTTACAATCTTTATAATCTCTCACATATAGAGTTGATAGAATTGTTAAAGCTTCAATGTTTAGATGGATTAATGTTATTATCTTTTCTAAATCTTGAGATTCAACCTTATCATAATTTCCAAAACCAGCATTATTTATTAGCGTAGTAATGTGATATTTTTTCAAGCTTTCATAAAGAGCAAAAACATTACTGGACTTCGATAAATCAACAACTTTAATAACAACATCTAAATCCGGATAATGGTTCAAAATCTCTTGCTTCAATTTTTCTAGTCGTTCTTGACGCCGAGCAATTAAAATAAGATTCGTTCCTAATTTTGCAAATTGTCTTGCTGTCTCCGCTCCTATACCAGCACTGGCTCCAGTAATACAAGTATAATTCTTCGTTTGTTCCATACTATTTTCTCCTTTACAGATTGCTATTTGCATTTTTTATAAGAGTCGCTGCTCCCATCAAGGTTCTTGACAGCCTTATCACTAAGCCCCTTTGGAGCTCTCTATTCCTTCAAACCAATTTTTCGTCTATATGGTATTACCTCCTCTCCTAGCTTTATATCAAATTCCTTTGATACTATGTATTTTACATAGTAAAGCGCACTTTATGTCAAGAGAAAACTGAAAATTTTTTAATTTTTTAAAAATTATGCTAAAATAATAAAAAATAAAGGGGGGAAATATTATGGCTTACTATTCTATTGGAGAATTTGCTAAAAAAACTGGACTTCCTATTCCCACACTTCGATACTATGAGCAAGAAAAATTGATTTACTCACACAGAGAAGAAAATAATCGTAGATACTATGATGACTCTGATATAGCGTGGGCTCAATTCATTATTAGATTAAAAAAGACGGGAATGTCTATTAAAAATATGCAAGAATACGCTGACCTAAGATATAAAGGAGACTCCACAATTCCTCAACGACTTAGACTACTATTTTTTCAACTTGATGAACTTCATAAGCAACAAACTGAAATTAACCAACATATTGATTTTCTTGAAAAGAAAATTAAAACTTATTTAGGTATTAATCCTAATTAGCACCATTATTATTTTCTTTATCTAAAAAAGGGATTGACAATTGAACTCTTTTTATATTACTTGTTAAATGGTTGTAATTGGGATTTTCTTAAGTTGAACTTGTAAAATAGAAGTGTATACATTTTTAATCTATAGTCGTAGAGATTTAGTAAAACTATAGCCAAATATAGATCTTTTTCTATAATTTACTAATGTCTGTTATAATGGACATTATTTGAAATTTCCATTATAACAGACATTAATACAGTTTTGTAACATTATTTTGGTATAGTAATATTATAAAAGGAGGCGAGAAACATGAGAAAAATTGTTAGCATATTATTGTTGTCATTATCAATAATTACGTTAATTGCTTGCTCAAAAAACAACTACCAATCTTTAGATGGTGAGTATTATTGGATCTCAAGTGAAAGAAACGAGTTGGCGTTTACTATTAAAGGAGAAAATGCTTCCATTGAGCATGGAGAAGCCGACAGCTTTACCATTAACAAAAAAAAGAATACGATCGAATTAACTGGACAAAATATTGCAAGTCGAACAGAAGAATATTCATTTAAAGATGGGGTCTTTTCTGTTGATATTAGTGGAGTTAAGTACGACTACTATCTTAAAGATAGCGAAGCATATAATAACGCACTAAAACAATATGGATATAAATAACATCATTCACACCTATTTTCCCGAATAGGTGTTTTTATTTGAAAAAAAGCAGAAAAAAGCGCAAAAAATCACTTCCTGTGCTATACTGTAATTGAAAATTTTTTAATTAAAAAAGCTACATCTTCTGCAGCTTTCTAATCTGGTGGAAAATAACCCAACTGCTCAGCGATATGAATCGCCTCCTGCCTGTTAGTCACTCCCAATTTTGAAAAGATATTGGCCAAATGATTGGAAACTGTACGTTTACTCACATAGACCTTGTCACAGACATCATCAATGGTCAAGCCATTTCTAACCAGTTCTAGTATCTCGATTTCTCGTGGTGTTAGCACCTCTACCATCACTTCATCTGAAAAGACCTTACCACCTAAATAAATCTTTTCCAGTTTTTTCACCAACTCATCTGGGTCCACACTTTTGTCCAGAAAGCCATAAGCCCCCATAACTTTAGCTCGGTGTTCATACATTTTTTTACTGTAACCTGTCAAAATCACAACCTTACTAGAACAACCATTATCGATAATCTCTTGTGCCAAGGTCAGCCCATCATCTTGATACAGACTCGTCAGGTTGATGTCAATCAAAATAATGTCGTAGTCATTAAAAGCAATCTCCGAAATAGTCGAAAAATTATCCACTAAATGGACCTTTTTAATGTTTTCCGATAACTCTAAAATCATCTTGATACTTTGGCTAAATAATTTATGATCATCAATTAACAAAATTTTCATAACACAACTCCTTATCAATCGGGAGAGTAATTTCTACACGAAATCTCTTATTATTTTCAAAAATCTGCATTTGACCACCTAAAACACTAATTTTATTAGACATATTTTTCAAGCCATAACCTAAGGATTTTTCTGTTTGAAGGAAGTCATTTTCAGAAATGATAAAAATAGCGTCATCATGCACATCAATCTTCAAAGAAATCCTTCCACCACTAGCGTACTTAACGGCATTGGTCGCCAACTCCTCAACCAGACGATAGGCAATTTTATCGTAAGGAGATAAAAGCCTAAAGTGGGCAGGAAACTGTGTGACTACTTCATTTTCTGCGTGATAGCGTTTGACAATCCGATTAATCAGCCCTTGATACTGGATGTCTAACTGCTCGTCTGTTTCTACCATTGGCTGATAATAATCCATCCGCTCACGAATCCGCTGAACCAACTCCTCTATTACCAGATTGATCTGTTCACCAAAAACTTGATTACTACTATATTTATTGAAATTTTTTATTGCCATCACATTTTGCAGGATTTCATTGTGAAGAAATTCGGAGAACTGTTGTTCTGTATCTTCATTTGCCAGCAGATTTTTCACCATACGGTTACGCTTTAAAAAGAGAACTTTTACATAATCCCTAGAATCTAGCATTTCAGCAGAACGAAAGAGGCGAATTAATTCTTCCGAACAAATCCCGAACAATAGTAACATGATATTCAAGACCAAAAAGCTCGTGTTTAAATCTAGACGAAAGATGATGAAAATGCCTACTAACAAAAACATAACCAGTAAAAACAAGCGTGAAAAAGCTTTTATATAGGACAATTTTAACTCTGATACCTTTTTTTGAAGAGAGCTGATAATTGTTTTGAAGTGTAAAAAAGCTAAAATGCCAACAATTTCCAGATACCAGACTAGGTTCATCACCCCTGAGCCCTTCGTATTGATATACAAAAAGAAATAAGAAAGAGGCAATATCAAAGCTAATATCCACAAATTTCGTCTCTGATACTTGAGTTTACTTTTCAACTCTTTATGATATAAAATCAGTAAAATCAAGGGAACAAGGTTTAAAAAGAAAGACGCAAACAAGGACAGAAATAGAAAAATTGAAGGACTTAACAGATATGAACTAATAGTGATTAGTGTCAACACAAAGGACACACTCAACAGTTCTTCTCCTATTTTCTCTCCCAGAAAGATAATAGACAGAGAACTATACACCAATATAAAAGAGTTGAGCGGATGAAGAATATCAAAAAAGTGCAACAGGGTGCTCGCAACTCCTTGATTAAATATGGATTGCCAGCTAATGAGAAACATCATCAGGAGCAACCAAAGTTTCAACTCACTATACCGAAAGGTCACAATATTACAAATATAGCTAAATACAATTAAAGCAATAATCAGCAATAAAACCATCTGCAAGGAAAAATCTGTCGAAAAGTCCAGAGGGATCCTATGATAAATATAAATCATTAAAGCTAGATGATTCAAAATCGTCAACCACCACAATAAAAGTGAGTTTTTCGAGAACAATTTGACAAACTGTTTCATATGTATCTACTTCCTGAACTACTTTAATATTATTATAACACAATACCAGAATTGCAGGATAGGCAACTCTGGTATTTGACTTAATTTTCAATAATTTGCCAACTTACTCTGTAAGTCACTAGCAAGTAAAGGACAAAGAGTAAAACCGCTACTCCCAGATAGGTGATATCAATAGAAATGCTGGTATTAGCGAAATTCTCAAAATAGCCCAAAAGAGCGGTACTCAAGGCAAATGCTAGCGGACCTGCGATGACCAGCGGAACCAAGAAATAACTTAGAATCTGTTGCAAAAGAATAGAGCGATTTTGCTTCCTCTTATTCCCAAGAAGATATAAGATTTGATAATCATTGACACTATCCAAAGCACTTGTAGAAGTTTGAAGGGACAAGATACTGAGGGAAATAATGATAAAAATAACACTGACAAAAATCATGACAAAGACAATGACGCCCATAAATCCAAGATAAATCTCAAAAATTCTTCCTTTGGTTTGATAGGTGAACGGATTCAACTCTGCTCCATCACGAGTGAAGTAGTATTTTTCTATCCACTGACTTAAGAATGTTTCTACTTTCCGTTTGTCGATATTTTCTTTGAAATTGGCAACATAGGTCGTGTGGTCTTCCGTCAATCCAACTACTACCTTATCTGGTACAATTAAGGTTCCTGTATCATTTGTACCCACTGACGATAAAAAGTAAACTGTTTCAAGTGGATTCGAAGAGGCAAGGTTGAGAGAATGACCGTTAATCATGAGGGTTTTGGTCGTTGATAGAAAGTCCTGGATCTGCTTGGCAGTTCCTTTATAGTTTGCATTGACTAGAAATTGGTTATCTGCCAAGTCAACCTCTCTTTCACCTTGCAGTTTGCGGAGATGATTATAGGCAGATATTCCTAAAATCGGTACTTTTGATTCAGGAAGTTCCTTATCATGCGCCCAGAGATTGCTAGTATCAATCAAATCTTTATAGGTTAAATCACTAGAATAGATAGGATAGCTGTACTCCTCTTTGATGAGGTTAAAGTCAAATCCATCTGCTTTCAATCTGTCTTTGACAGATTCCTGAGAAAACTGGAACTCTTGACCACGATAAAGATTGACAGTTACATCATAAGGTGAGTATTTGTTCAGCTCTCGGTTCATAGTCGTATAGGCACTACCACTAAAAACTAGTAAGCTGAGAGCCAGTGTCAAGGTCAAGGATAAGACAGCCAACGTTACCGAATTACTATCAGCTTGTTTTGAAAATTGACGAATTTTAAAACTGTTTAGTTTGTTATAGTAGGTTTGAGGCAGTTTTCTAAGGGAAACCAAGATAAAATGGCTCAAGGTATTGTAAAATAAAATCACAAAAATCACGAAGACAGATACCAGCAAGATACCCCAGCTTTTCAAGAATGATAGATGGTGATGGTCTGAAAAATAGAGAGCACCAAAACCGATAACAGCTGTCGAAAGAATAAAGAGAAGTGCTTGAAGAACTGGCTTGCCTTTTGCCAAGACAGATTTCTTGACCCCATTTTCTTGAATGAGTGCAATGATATTTTGCTTTCTAAAGGTAAGAATGTCCATGACACCAACAATAAAACTGGTTACCAAATAGGAATAAACTAGTAAGATGACAGACTTGCTATCAAAAAAAAGCAGACTACCAAAGTAATTGGCCATAAAAAACTCAGATGCAACCTTAGATAGAATGACCAGTAAAATCAAGCCAAGCAAGAAACCTAGAATCAAGGAAAAGATATTGACCAGCATGGTTTCAAAGAACAGGGTACGGATAATCTGCTTCTTCTTCATTCCCAGCGTTGCATAAAGTCCCAGCTCTTTCTTACGACGTCCCAGGACAAAGTTTGTGGAATAAACGACGAGAAAGGCAATCGCCGATAGAATCAGATAGGAAAGCAAGCCCATGTACTGACTCATCACCGTCGTCAACATTTCCTTTGCCCCTGATAAACTTTGCATCACTGGATGGCTTGGTAAAGCATTAAAAGCATAGAGCAAGCTATAAATCAAGGTTAGACTGAAAAAGTAGATGGTGTAAGTCTGTAAATTTCGAAATACATTTCGTAAAATTAATTTTAGATACATACTCTCTTCCTCCTATCTGGTACGGCTGTAAATCTCTTGCAAATACTGTTCATTAGATAAGCTGTTACGTTCCAAATCATCCATAATCTTTCCATCGCTAAGTAGCACCATCCGTGAAGAGTACTTGGCTGCGGCAGGGTCATGCGTAACCAGTAAAATGGTAATACCAAAACTTTTATTGATTTCCTGCAAAAGTGCCATCAGTTTTTCAGAATTGGCAGAGTCCAAGGCTCCTGTCGGCTCATCTGCGATAATCAGTTTAGAATCATCAATCAAGGCTCTAGCAGTTGCCACACGTTGTCGCTGGCCACCTGATAACTGATTAGGAAACTTATCTTTTAAGTTTTGAATGGCCAACTTATCCAAAATTTCCTCAATCTTATCCTGATGTTTTTTGATATTTTTCCCCTGAATTTGAAGAGGTAGAATGATATTTTCATAGACCGTCAAGGTTTCCACCAAGTTGTAGGCTTGGAAAATATAGGAAATGTTTTTAGCACGATAGTCAGCTAGTTCATTTTCCTTGGCATGGATGATGTCAAAATCTTCAAATCGAATCTCACCTGATGTTGGTTTATCAATCGTTGAAATACAGTTGAGGAGTGTTGTTTTTCCACTACCACTGGCACCCATAATTGCCAGAAATTCACCTTTTTCAACGGACAAGTTCACATCTAATAAAGCATGAACGATATTATCCCCTTGACCAAATGTTTTCGTTAATCCTGTCACAATAAGCTGTTTCATCATTTCATTCCTCCGTTTCTTTATTACTCTCTCATTATACGGTTTCTTTCAAGGTTTTCCATGAGTATTTTGTGCAATATATTCAAGTTATAAAAAACCGATACCTTTTTCAGGTATCGGTCGATGTTGATTATTTGCGATCGTTTCTTTTTTTCATAAAGTAAACAATCCCTATGACAATAACTCCTAAGACCAGTACAGGTGCATAGAATTCTAGTGTTCCAATAATTCCTTCCATTTTATCCTCCTATCAAAAAATAGAGGTAGTTTTATCCACAGCGCACGTTTGGCGAAGTACATTCATAAGAATATGTAAACCACCAACCACAGCGACCTTGTACTGTTAATCTAACAGTCGTACGTCACCCAGCAGTATATTTAATATTTAACTCTTGGCTATTAATTTCATAATCCAAAGAATCAATCTCAAAATGGTCTTGTTTCATTTGTATTTCTCCTCGTAAATATAACATCAAATCAAAGTGTTGTCAATGTTTTGTAATAAAACTCAAGAATTTTCCTTTTGTTTTATCTAACAACAAACATTATTTCTCGTATACTCATAGGAACAGGTGAAACACAATCCACAGCGACCTGCTAGTGTCATTTTAAAAGCTATGCACCACTAGCTCCTGATTTCCCGGAAAGTTCTTGGTTTTCAACCTCGAAACTTAGAGAATCAATCTCTGGACGACTTGTATTTTTAGCCATAAGGTTGCCTCCTTCCTTCTTTTAGATGATCATCTTTACAGTAACTAGTATAAACTCTAGTATTGGCTAAATAATGAGTAAATCGTGCAAGTTTCTTATTTTCGAGAAAAATTTTTATAGTGCCCAATTAAAAAGTAGCTGAACAATCTTGATATTTGCTCTTTTTCATTTTCAAAACCATTTTTTTGATAGTTATTATAAATAATACTATCACCATCTTTTGTTTTAAAATATTCCTCTGGAAAAAGCTTATTATTTTTTACTTCTAAAAGATAATCTTCTACAGATAGTTTATTCCATTCTTTCTCTGATAAATCGTTCCAAACTTTAAATAATCTGTAATCATGGGATACTGGGGTATGGATGTGAAACAATGTTTTACTATATTTCCCACATTTATTTTTAGTTTTCAGTAATTCATCATATGCCTTTTTTATTTCATTATTTTCTTTTCCCATTTTCAATCTCCATAAACAAAAAAATAATACACTATTATTATTTTACATTAACAATATCACTGTTCAACAGGTAAGAAATTCCCTACAATAATCCCTACAATTCTAGGATCTTCATCATACGAAAGAAAAATATCTCGATATTTTGGATTGATAGAAACTAATCGTAAACCCTGTTCTTCCTGGTAAACTCTTTTAATGTATGTCTGATTATTACAGACTACTGCATATACTGCACCATCATAATCAAACCCTGTTTCACGAATGAGAGCCACAGAACCATTTTGATATTTGGGTTCCATTGAGTCACCAGAAATCCATGAGGCGAAATCGTGGGCTAGTTCTTCATCAAAATAGACAGTATCATAGTTTTGATCGTTATACACCGGTGAACCGATACCAGCAGACATTTGTTCGTAAACATGGTATTCGTATAGTTTTTCTGACATTGAAACAATGTTCTTACATTTTTCTTTTTGAACTAGGCCTCTGACATAACTAAGTGCATTATTCTTACCTTCATCCGATAAAGTATTATATAGTCGGACGATTTCGACCTCTGTAAAATAACCTTTTGGAACATTTAGAATCTGCTCCAAAAGCTTTATTTTTTCTCTAGATGGTTGTTTTATTCCGCGTTCCCATGCAGAATAGGCCTGGTAGGTAATACCTAATTGATCTGCAATATCTTTTTGAGTCATTTTTAGCTCTTTTCTACGCGCCTTTAGTTTTTCTGGTTGGTACATCGTTTCCCTCACATTAATAGTAATTTCAATTCAGCTTTTTGTTTTGCCTCTTTGTCCGTTAGCTTATTTTTATCCCAAACATAAGCTATAGATTTTCCTTTGTCATAAATGAGCCATACTCTTAAATTATTACAGTAAGTCTTTATTGTTTTCCAATTCTCTTGATCTAGAAGCTCTGGATATTCTTGACTAGTCACGAAGCCTTTTTTGATTACTAATTGTTCAATCTTATTGATTAGAGAAGTCTGATAGTTGTTGAATTCCTTTATAATCTGTTCTTTGACACCGTGAAACAAAAGGAGTAGTGTGGCATTTTGTCCATCAATATAAGCATCGATAGCCTGCTTAATGGTACTTTCTTTTCCAGGATAATATTCTCTAAGAAGATCTAAAAGGCGATAAAACAATGCCTGTTTTGAAACATCCAGACTATTTTGAATCTTTTGAAAGGTGTCGCAACTATAATAAATCTTTGACAACAAAACAATGTCAGGCATTAATACTACAGCAGAGAAAATATTCGCTTCTCGCTCTAGTAGGTTCTCCTGATTATCAATAGATT